>NZ_JWAK01000007.1:19474-55954 GCF_001069335.1 Streptococcus sp. 1171_SSPC | reverse complement strand
GATGATTTGTATCAGAATATAATTGTAAAAGAGGTATAAGATGGTATTAACAGAACAAAAACGCAACTATTTAGAAAAATTGAGCACCAAAGAGGGTGTGATCTCAGCCTTGGCCTTTGACCAACGTGGTGCCTTGAAACGCCTCATGGCTCAATATCAAGACACAGAACCAACAGTAGCTCAAATGGAAGAATTGAAGGTCTTGGTGGCTGAAGAATTGACGCCATTCGCATCTTCTATGCTCTTGGACCCTGAGTATGGCCTTCCAGCGACCAAGGTCTTGGATGCAGAAGCAGGTCTCTTGTTGGCTTATGAAAAAACTGGCTACGACACTTCTAGCACAAAACGTCTGCCAGACTGCCTTAACCTTTGGTCAGCTAAACGCATCAAAGAACAGGGCGCAGATGCAGTGAAATTCTTGCTCTACTATGATGTGGATAGTGCAGAAGAACTCAACCAAGAAAAACAAGCCTACATCGAACGCATTGGTTCAGAATGTGCTGCAGAAGAAATTCCATTCTTCCTTGAAATCTTGGCTTATGATGAAACTATTGCGGATGCCGGATCTGTAGAATATGCGAAAGTAAAACCTCGTAAGGTCATCGAAGCTATGAAAGTCTTCTCAGACCCACGCTTCAACATCGATGTCTTGAAGGTAGAAGTGCCAGTCAATGTCAAATACGTTGAAGGTTTTGGAGATGGAGAAATCGTTCATAGCCGTGAAGAAGCTGCTGCCTTCTTTAAAGAACAAGAAGAAGCAACTAACCTTCCATACATCTACTTGAGTGCAGGTGTTTCTGCCAAACTTTTCCAAGAAACCCTCGTCTTTGCGCATGAAGCAGGCGCGAACTTCAACGGGGTCCTTTGTGGTCGTGCAACTTGGGCTGGATCTGTAGAAGCCTACATCAAGAATGGCGAAGCAGCAGCTCGTGAATGGTTGCGTACCGAAGGTCGTCGCAACATTGAAGAACTTAACCAAGTCTTGGACCAAGTCGCAACTTCTTGGAAAGAGCGTATTTAACAGTGTAGACCACCCCTTTAACGATGGGCGTTCGAATTTCCTTGAATAGCTCAGAGAATACAACGATAAACAGCTATTTGTTAGAAAAAAACAAAAAAGTTAAAAAGTTGTTAAGAAAGGGTTTACAAAAACAAAAGCGTGTGCTATACTTAATCCATAAGTGAATACAAGGTGAGTGTTAGTAAGTTAGATTACGCATGATCACAGATGAATTAGGGAAGACTCTCTCTAATCTCATTTGTGATCATTTTTTATACCTCAAACCTTGAATAAACTAGTAAGGAGAGTACCATGTATCGGATTTTAAATCCACTCAATCACAATGTTGCTCTGGTGAGAAATGACAAAGGGGAAGAACTGATTGTCATTGGAAAAGGAATTGTTTTTGGGAAAAAGAAGGGTGACCTAGTTCCAAAAGAAAAGGTAGAAAAACTCTTTCGGATGAAAACAGAGGAATCCAGAGAGAACTTTATGACCCTGCTAAAAGACGTTCCTTTAGACTTCATCACAGTGACCTACGAGATGATTGATTACTTGAGCAAAAAGTATCACTACCCTGTTCAAGAATATATCTATGTGACCTTGACCGACCACATGTTTTGCTCTTACCAGGCAGTGACTCAAGGTAGGTATAAGGAAAGTAATCTTTTGGATATCTCAGAAAACTATCCAGTGGCTTTTGAGATTGCTAAAGAGGCAGTTGATATTTATCGGGATAAGCTCACGACTAGCTTCCCCGAAGATGAGGTCACTCGCATTGCGTATCACTTCATCAACGCAGAAGGTGAAAATGAAGTAGAAGTCGTAGATTCCATGGACCAACGCAAAGAAATCTTAAAAGGCGTGGAAGAGGTTCTGAATAGTTATTCAATCAAACGGACTGAAGCCAACAACAATTTTTATGATCGCTTCATGATTCATCTCAACTACTTCTTGGATTACCTAGATCGCAATCGCGATGATAATCAATCGCTTTTAGATATGGAGGAACATATCAAAAGTTCTTATCCATTAGCTTTTGAGATTGGTTCCAAGATTTATGATGTAATTTCTAGGGAGACCGGGGTTGACTTGTACAAGAGTGAACGGGTCTACTTGGTCTTACACATTCAACGCTTATTGTAACAACTATTAAATATTAAGAAATTCAAATTGGAGGAATTGGTCATGACCAAAGAAGAAATGACATTATTAGGTTTCGAGATCGTTGCGTATGCAGGGGATGCTCGCTCTAAACTCTTGGAAGCCCTTAAGGCGGCTGAAAAGGGTGAATTCGCTCAGGCTGAAAGCTTGGTAGAAGAAGCAGGAAGCTGTATCGCAGAGGCTCACAAATCTCAAACAACTATGCTAGCGCAAGAAGCAGCAGGAGAAGACCTCCCCTACAGCATTACCATGATGCATGGGCAGGACCACTTAATGACAACAATCCTATTAAAAGATGTGATTCATCATCTCATTGAACTATACAAAAGAGGAGCAAAATAATGCATAAATTAATTGAATTGATTGAGAAAGGAAAACCTTTCTTCGAGAAGATTTCTCGCAATAAATATTTGCGTGCCATCCGTGATGGGTTTATCGCAGGGATGCCAGTCATCTTATTCTCATCTATCTTTATCTTGATTGCCTATGTTCCAAATGCATGGGGCTTCCATTGGTCAAAAGAAATTGAAAACTTCTTGATGACACCTTATAGCTATTCGATGGGAATTCTGGCTTTCTTCGTAGGTGGAACTACAGCCAAAGCTCTGACAGATTCTGTCAACCGTGACCTACCTGCAACAAACCAGATCAACTTCTTGTCAACCATGTTGGCTTCTATGGTTGGATTCCTTTTAATGGCAGCTGAACCAGCGAAAGAAGGAGGTTTTCTGACTGCCTTTATGGGAACAAAAGGTCTTTTGACAGCCTTTATCGCAGCCTTTGTCACTGTTAATGTTTATAAAGTCTGCGTGAAAAATAATGTGACTATTCGCATGCCAGACGAAGTTCCACCAAATATCTCTCAAGTATTTAAAGACTTGATCCCATTCACTGTATCTGTTGTTCTCCTTTATGGACTTGAATTGATTGTGAAGGGAAGTCTGGGTGTAACAGTAGCTGAATCTATTGGTACCCTCCTTGCGCCTCTCTTCTCAGCAGCAGATGGCTATCTTGGAATCACGCTTATTTTTGGTGCGTATGCTTTCTTCTGGTTTGTGGGAATCCACGGCCCTTCTATCGTAGAGCCTGCGATTGCAGCGATCACTTACGCAAATATCGATGCCAACTTGGCTCTGTCTCAAGCTGGTCAACATGCAGATAAGGTTATTACTTCTGGTACTCAAATGTTTATCGTTACCATGGGTGGTACTGGTGCAACCTTGATTGTTCCCTTCCTATTCATGTGGTTGTGTAAATCAGAACGGAACCGTGCAATCGGACGTGCTTCTGTTGTTCCTACATTCTTCGGTGTAAACGAACCAATCTTGTTTGGTGCACCTATCGTATTGAATCCGATCTTCTTTATTCCATTCATTTTTGCACCAATTGCCAACGTTTGGATCTTCAAATTCTTTGTTGATACCTTGGGAATGAACTCCTTCACGGCTAACCTTCCATGGGTTACTCCTGGACCTTTGGGGATTGTCCTTGGTACAAACTTCCAAGTTCTCTCCTTCATCCTTGCAGCTCTTCTAGTAGTAGTAGACGTGGTTATTTACTACCCATTTGTGAAGGTTTACGATGAGCAAATTCTTGAAGAAGAGCGCTCTGGTAAAGCCAATGATGATTTGAAAGAAAAAGTCGCTGCAAACTTTAACACTGCTAAAGCAGACGCTATTCTTGAAAAAGCAGGTGTTGAAGATGCACCAGCTGAAAATACCATTACAGAAGAAACTAATGTCTTGGTTCTCTGTGCCGGTGGCGGTACTAGTGGACTCCTTGCCAACGCCTTGAACAAGGCTGCGGCAGAATACAATGTTCCTGTGAAGGCTGCTGCAGGTGGTTACGGTGCTCACCGTGAAATGTTGCCAGAATTTGACCTTGTTATCCTTGCCCCTCAAGTAGCTTCAAACTATGAAGATATGAAGGCTGAAACAGATAAACTAGGCATCAAATTGGCGAAGACAGAAGGTGCTCAGTACATTAAATTGACACGCGATGGACAAGGTGCTCTAGCCTTTGTTCAAGCTCAATTCGATTAACGATAGGGACTGTGAAACAGTCTCCTATCGTAACGGAAATCGCTATGGCGATTTTCCTAATCGACTTGTTAATTCGTCGGTAAAAATATATCGTTTTTACCTCCTCATGTCACAATTCGGTGGCTTGGAACAAGAAGTGAGATGGAGATGGATGGCTCACTAACTCCTCTCCCCTCACTTTTCATTATATCCAATCAAGAAATAGGTGAAAAAATGACAAAAACACTTCCTAAAGATTTTATTTTTGGAGGGGCAACGGCTGCCTATCAAGCAGAAGGAGCTACCTATACTGACGGAAAAGGACCAGTTGCTTGGGACAAATACTTAGCTGATAACTATTGGTATACAGCAGAACCAGCAAGCGATTTCTACCATAAATATCCAGTAGACTTACAGTTGGCTGAAGAATATGGCGTAAACGGAATTCGTATTTCTATTGCTTGGTCACGTATTTTCCCAACTGGCTATGGTGAAGTCAATCCAAAAGGGGTAGAATTCTATCATAAGTTATTTGCGGAATGCCACAAACGTCATGTAGAACCATTCGTAACTCTTCACCACTTTGATACTCCTGAAGCTCTTCACTCAAACGGAGACTTCTTGAATCGTGAAAATATCGAACACTTCGTAGATTATGCTGCTTTCTGTTTTGAAGAATTCCCAGAAGTCAACTACTGGACAACCTTCAATGAAATCGGCCCAATCGGTGATGGTCAATACTTGGTCGGTAAATTCCCACCAGGTATTCAATATGACCTTGCCAAAGTTTTCCAATCACACCACAATATGATGGTTTCTCATGCACGTGCTGTGAAATTGTATAAAGACAAAGGGTATGAAGGTGAAATTGGAGTTGTGCACGCTCTTCCAACTAAGTATCCGTTGGATCCAGAAAATCCAGCAGACATTCGGGCGGCTGAATTGGAAGATATCATCCACAACAAATTTATCTTGGATGCTACTTACCTTGGACACTATTCCGATAAAACCATGGAAGGTGTAAACCACATTCTTTCAGTTAATGGTGGTGAGTTGGATCTTCGAGACGAAGACTTTGTGGCACTTGAAGCAGCTAAAGACCTGAATGACTTCCTTGGAATTAACTACTACATGAGTGATTGGATGGAAGCATTTGATGGTGAAACTGAAATCATCCACAACGGTAAAGGGGAAAAAGGAAGCTCTAAGTACCAAATTAAAGGTGTTGGTCGTCGTGTAGCTCCTGACTATGTACCTCGCACTGACTGGGACTGGATCATCTACCCTCAAGGTTTGTATGATCAAATCATGCGTGTTAAGAAAGATTATCCAAACTACAAAAAGATCTACATCACCGAAAACGGGCTGGGATACAAAGATGAGTTTGTGGACAACACTGTTTACGATGATGGCCGGATTGATTATGTGAAGCAACACTTGGAAGTCTTGTCCGATGCTATTGCGGATGGAGCCAATGTCAAAGGTTACTTCATCTGGTCCCTCATGGACGTCTTCTCTTGGTCAAATGGTTACGAAAAACGCTATGGTCTCTTTTATGTGGACTTTGAAACGCAAGAACGTTATCCTAAGAAATCTGCACATTGGTACAAGAAAGTAGCAGAAAGCCAAGTGATTGAATAAAGAAATAAACATGTAAGAAGGCTTATCCGTAAGGGTAGGTCTTTTTTGGTTCTCTTATTTGGAAAAGTGTTTATTGTAAACAAAACAATTCAATCATTTCTAGTAATAATTTTTTGTTTGAAGGGCCAATATAGTTTTTACATGATATAATTAAATTGTTGAGTTAATATTAGGATGTTATAATGGAGATTGATAATTGGAGTATTCGTCTAGGAGATGAATTAAAGAAATAAATAAAGCCTGGAAGTAAGGTGAAGATTGCTGCTGCAACGTTTTCGATGTTTGCCTTTCAACAGTTAAAGGAAGAACTTGAAACGATCGAGGAGTTAAAATTTATCTTTACAAATCCAACCTTTAATGAAATCCTGAAAATACAGACAAATAAGAATGATGGATTCAACATAACTTTTGAAGATGAAGGTAAAAATCGATCACAAAATATTCAGAAATCAAAAAATAAAATTGGTGCTTTAGGGGAGGAAATAGTTTTTGATTTTTTGATGAAACTAGCCCAACAAGAAGGATTAGCTACTCCAGTACATGTCTCTATAGAAGAAGGTGATGGTCTAGGTTACGATATTCGGTATTGGGACAAGGATGGAAAGGAGATCCATGTCGAAGTAAAAACAACAACGAGTAGCTATGTAGATGGTTTTGAGATGACTCGAAATGAAATAGAAGCGTCATTGAACACAAACTATGATTATCAAATTTATAGAGTCTATGATCTTCAGGTTAAAACAAAAGACTGTAAAATTAAAATATATAAGGGGCCTGTAGATGATGAGAAGTTTATACTTGAAACAACGAAGGTAGTAGTGTTTCAAAAATAGTAGTTTTAAGTGATTGTGTATAGAGCCATTTTAGGTTTTGTCATTATTTTAATATTTAAATTGAAATAGTATCATAGACTGCTAATTTAAAAGATAGGGATAATATAATGAATTTTTTCAAAAAAACTTTTATAACTCAACCAATGTTACCAAATTTCTTTTTAACAATACTTGTCAATGGTATTGTAATATACATAACATTAATGTTAATGTCATTATTATTATTTAAATTTTTGATATATAACAATATAGAGTTGGTCATGGTGACTATGATTAACCTAGTCCTTTTCTTTTATTTTATTCGTGTCAGTGCTCAAACGGATAGGGAAGAGCTTGGAAACATATTTCAACAGTTAAAAAGACCCGCTATAATCTTTTCAAAAAAGAAGTTTATAAATATTTTAATTTGTTTTCTATATTATATATCAATTGGACTGTTAATTGTAGAGGATTTCAAAGTAATAAATATTAACTTACATTTAATAGAAATTTTTATATTGAACGTAAAAACAATAGTAACTATTATAATTGGACTTTTAATTTGTTTAGTTGTTTTATTTCTATTTCGATTTGTATATCAATTAATTGGAATTTCTCCATGGATAGTGATTGGCTTTTCTTCAATATTAATAATTTTCAGTTCACTAATCGGTATAGAAAACTCACCTTTGAGTTGGACATTTTTAATGTTAATATTTGGAACGATTACGACTCAATTTACAAGTATAGATATAAAATATTTTTTTCCAGAAAAATATAGGGATAAAATAGATAATAATGAAAAGATCAAGGAAAAATTGAGTAGAATTAAATATTCAACTATTATATATATTCCAATTTTATATATTTCATTATTATTTTCGGAAAAAATTTCAGTGAGTAATAATTTTATTTACTTAGTTAATAAAATGACCTCCTCTCATTACGAGGAGGCTTCTCAAGAATTTTTTTCGATATATACTTTCTTTTCTGGAATATTAAAACTAATTTTTATTACTTTAGGTTGGATTGTTTTTATAGAATACAAAGATATATTTTTAACTAAAGTTACAAGAAGTCTGATAGGAAAAGTTAAGGAGATTGAAAATTTATCGATTAGTAATGGGAAATATTATAAAATAAGGTGTAGCAAAAGGAAATGGAATATTGATAAAAGTGTTTTTTTATTGAAAAAACAAAATAGTAGTACTGAAAATGAATCTCAAAAGATACGTGATAAATTTATATTGTCAAAAGAGTCATGGCTCTCTTTAAACACTAATAGATCAATTAAAGTGATTTCTAATGATATAGTGAAAGTAGATAATGATTACTTTATACATAATGAATCAAATATTTTAAATAAGTTTGAAAAAATAGATAAACGTACAAGAAAGATAATACTTGGACAACTCGATTTAACAGTTTTAATTATTGTTTCTATGTTTTTCTCAGTTCTTGTTTTATCAAATTTGCTCTTGGATGTAGATATGAAAAAAGTACCAAATGGTGTTTTTTACTACAATAATAGTGGACAGACTACAGATAGGATTTATTTCTTTGAGGATAAAATAAGTCACGTAAAAGATAATATTCAGTACTTTAACTCTACCAGATCACTTAAAAAAGTGTTTCCTATAGTTACGAATTATAAATATGATAAAGTTTCCATGACGATTAAAGATGAAAAACATAATATAGTTGGTGAGCTTAATAAAATGACAAAAATTATAGATATGAAAGATGAGGATGGAAATAAAAAAACATATATTGAGATTAAGTAGTTATTCAATCATATAATATCCAATTATTTATAATTGTTCTGCAAAATTGTCGGTAATATACATGAAAAATAGATACGATAATGGCTAAAACTTTCCGGAAAAGATACATTTTTCGGAAAGATATCCTATAAAAATTTGACAAATTTGTATTATTTTAATAAGATACAATTGTTACAAGTTCTTGGTTTTTGGCATAGGAAGTGCCTAGAAGGAGGACGAAATAATGAATGTCGATTGGACAAAAGTTATTTTAGCTCTATTTGAGCTTGTAACAGTTTCTATTGATTCGCATAAGGAAATTACTCTTGCTAGACTAGCTAATGAAGTAAAGTCATAGAATCAATAGAGAAACATATAGCATATGAGCTCAGCTCATATGCTTTTTTTAGAAAGGATAAGATATGGGAATTGCTTCTTTTGATAATCAAGATTATGAATTAATTTTATCTAATTTAATTTGTGATATCTATTATTCAGAGATTAGTTATGGAAGTAAAATTGTACTACTAAGAAAATTGACTGAGATACTGGCCCGTAAATTTTTAGATTTAGGGGCAGGCGAACCATTGGAATTGGGGGATATAACTACCAACAAAAAAAACGGAAAGAATAAAGTAACGGAACAATATAATAAAATTGATAAACTAATTGTTAAAGACTTTGAAAAAACTATAAATAGATTAAGAGAAATCGGGAACAAACACACGCATACTAGGAATATATTAAACGCAGGAATTGATGAGTTAATTGAAGCAGAGAATTCAATTTGGGATTTATTTTCATATTTGTTTGTTCAATATTTTTTGAAGTATGGTCTGAATTTAAAATCAGATAAAAATGTTTTATCTTTTTTCTCCTTATTACCTCCGGAAATTAGATTTAGAACGTTAAAAAAATTGGTAGAAGTAAAAGGTTTTGATAACATTCAATTGTTAGACAAATTTCTTTTATCAATTGTGAAAACTAGAGGGGTTAATAAAGCTAGATCTTGGTTGACCAGTAATCAAGAACAGTTTCAAAATATGAATTATCCTTCTGAGGAAGAAATTGTTGAGTACGAAGAAGACTTTTGTCCAGATGATTTACCTCTTAAACTGAGAGAATATACTAATGCTTATGCTCTGTTAACATCAGTCTTAAAAAATATGAACGTTAGTTTAGCAGAGCATGGATTGTATAAAAATTTTGAGACAGCTATAGTGGAGTATGAAAAATACGATTTAGACTTTTACTTATCAAGTTCAGAAGAACAGGAAAAATTTAAAGATCTTTTAAATTTTTGCTTTATTGGAAGAGTTTCTGTTATTTAGTGTAGGGGGGTATTTAAAATCTACTCATCCAAGTTTATAAAAATTTTTAATTTGAGTTCATAAATCTAAAATTTATTATCATACATTAATCTCATAATAAAAATACCCCAAAAGTTAGATTTTTTCTGTATAACTTTTGGGGTACAGTTCACTGTTATCTATTTTTTTTATTAAATCCATTGACAACAAAAGGGATCAGTGCACCAATTATAGTACCTGCAATAGCAGCAGACTTAGAGGATACAATTAATTTAGAAGCCTGAGAGATTTCATCAAAATCTAGATTTTCTGCTTCAGCTTTAGACAATACTTCTAATAACATTTCAGCACGCTTAGCTCGATCAGAGTCGGTTGACTTTAGTTTTTCAATTTCAAAATCAACTACTGTTCGTATTGCAATGTAATGTAGTTTGGTTAGTTTGCTATTTTTTGTTTCTAGATTACTAATAGTTTGTTTAGTGACACCAATAAGATTACCTAAATCTTCACTTGTCCAATTTAATATTTCTCTGATAGACTTTAAATTGTCTTGCAGTATTTGTCTTGTTCTCTCATTTGAGGGATATTTTTCTTTTTTCATTTCACGGCACCTACAATTCTGTATTTACATTATAACAGAAATTTGGACTATAAAAAAGCATTGTTTGTGTCAAAAATATAATTTAAATAAAAAATAATTGACAAAAGAAAAACAATGGACTATAATATCGGTATTCTTAAGAAAGTGAGGAATAAAGTTATGATTAGCTTATTAAAAATAAAGTGAGTCATATGTTTGTTCTAGTTTCTGTGTCAGAAGCATGACCAGAAGTTTTTTGAGGTAGTGTATACCCTGCCGTTCCATTATAGGAGGAAAGTCAGAATGAATTTACAAGTAATGCTTAATATTGTGTTGATTATTGGAATGATCTATTTTGTTGTTAGAAGATATATTATTGCATCAAAATTTACAGATTATATGATTAAGAATGGTGGGGAAGAAATTGAATTTATAAAAGAGAACAACTTGAGTTTCTCTGAATGTGTAAAATTGCTTAATAAAAAACATAAAATTGGGATAGTCAATGCATTTTCTGTTGTAAACTGTTTAAGAGAAAAGTAAGATGATCCTTTAATTTCGTTAATAAAAATAGTCGAAGTAACAGTATTTGCTATGGATCAGGCTGAGTCTGATAATGTAGAAGCTTCATATACTTGTTTATTAAAAATAGGAGTTTATATTATGTCAAAATTATACGAATGTAGTGAGTGTGGTGAGTTGTTTTCCAAGCATGAAATTGATTGGGAAGGTAGCGATGAAAGCTATGAGTCTTATTATTGTCATGACTGTTCTAGGTTTCTAGAGCAATGTGGAATTGATGCAATGGATCCTGATGGATTTGGGTATGACGAATATGGAAACTGGGATTCTGAACGATTAGGATTATAAATACCTTTGAAAAACTCCTATCGCCTCTTCGTCCGTCCCCTTGTTAGATATTTATAACAGTCTTAAAAAATCACATAAGAAAGTGTAAGAATGAAGTTAATACCGTACATTTTTATAAATAGAAATTTATTGTCTGTTACCGGCACAAAAAAAGAAGTGTTTTCTAAATGTCTCAAAATTGCAAGTAAATATGGAAAAGTGATAGGCAGTGATGAAATGTTTGGGGATATTTATCTTAAAACAAAACTAAATCTGCGCCAGTTACATTTTCCAAGAGAAATAAAAATATCGGTTGCTGCCACTGAGGTTCAAGATTTGACTATTATAAGGTTTGGTGATAGGTATGATTATACTAGTTCATGGCTTAAGGACGTTTTTGGGAAAGAATTCTTTAAAAAATGAAAACCTGTATATAGTTATAATGAAGAGCTTCAAAACCATACTGGAACTTCCCTAAATTATCAAGCTAATATCAATTTTTTGAAATTTTAGTTGCGTAAGGATGCCCTTAAATACTGTTATGAAGCTATTTTTAAATCAATTGAAAATAATGCTTTCCAAACCAGGTCTTACGATAATATAGAGGTTTACAATATAATGGGAAGTACGGCAATTAATCAACTATATTCAGAAAACAAAGCTTAATCTTGCTTGAAACGTTATTAATTAGAGGTTTATCCGTAAGGATAAGCCTTTTTTGTTGGTGTTGGAGATGATTATTTATCTCTTTTATTATTGCAACAAAAATATCTAAGTCATATTGCTAAAACTCTCTAAAACTTGTACAATAACGCTATGAAAAAATTTAAACAGTGGAGTTGGATCCTTTGTGGCTTTCTTATTCTCTTTTTAGGTGCTACATTTATGTTTCATCAAGTCAGTTTGCAAAAAGAAGGGAAGCTACTCACACCCATAGGTAAACAGGTTACGGTCAATGGCCATCAAATGAATGTCTCGATTACTGGAGAAGGGCCTGAAACAATCGTGTTACTTTCAGGTGCTGGCATCGCCTCCCCTATCCTAGACTTTAAGAATCTATCAGATTCCCTATCCAAAAAATACAAAGTTGTTGTCGTGGAGCGAGCAGGATATGGTTTTAGTGAAGATAGTGATCGTTCAAGAGATGTGATGGAGGTCCTTTCTGAGACCCGTCAAGCTTTGGCGCAAGCTCATGTTTCGGGGCCTTATGTGATTGTTTCTCATTCAATGGCTAGCCTTGAGAGCCTTGCTTGGCAAGAGAAATATCCTAATGAAGTGAAAGCCTTGGTTGGTCTGGATTGGGCATTACCAGCAAGTTATGAGGATTTAAAGGATAATCAGGCCTTGCTTACTGTGGCTTATTGGAGCAGTAAGATTGGCTTATTGCGCTATTTCCCTGAGTCCTTTTATATAAAAAATCCAACTCTGACTGAAACTGAACGACAACAATATAAATTACTAGCATATAAGCAGTTGATGTCACAAGCCATGCTTCATGAATCCCGTTTGGCAAAGGAAAATGCCAAGAAAGTTCCATCTAGCATTAATCCGAAAATTCCAGCCTTACTCCTGGTTTCTAACGGTGAAGGCACGACCTTTAGCCAATCAGAGTGGCAACGTTATGCAGAGAGATTTGCAAGCGATCAGTCTAATGTTCAAGTCGTCTATATGGATGCGCCTCACGACCTCTATCATTATCAAAGCGATGCTATTGTTTCTCACATTAAAGAATTTTTGGAGAATAATTGAGGGCTTAAAAATCCATTGAGACTGATGATAATAATTAAATGCTGGAGGATTAACAGTAGAATCGTTAATTTTCTCGATTAAAAAAATTCTTTTTCTTAACAATAAACCTTCTCGTGAGGGTGGTTTTTTTGGTGTCTTAAGGAAACTATTTAACAGAATTTTTGATTAAAAGTTTCATTTTAAGAGAGAAATCTCTAATTTCATAATCAATAAGCAAACGCTTGCAGTCCTATTTTTATTAGATTATAATAGGTTGGTATAAAGCCTTCTGTAATAATATTGAAAAAGTGTAGAAAGTAAGGATTTAGAATATTTGTAGTCAAAAATACAATGTTGCTTCTTACGATAGGGAGATAGATATGGCAATGATAGAAGTGGAACATCTTCAGAAAAATTTTGTGAAGACAGTTAAGGAGCCGGGGTTAAAGGGAGCCTTGCGCTCCTTTATTCATCCTGAAAAGCAGACCTTTGAAGCGGTCAAGGATTTAACTTTTGAAGTTCCAAAAGGGCAGATTTTAGGATTTATCGGGGCAAATGGTGCTGGAAAGTCGACAACCATCAAAATGCTGACAGGAATTTTGAAGCCCACATCTGGCTTTTGTCGGATTAACGGCAAGATTCCCCAGGATAATCGCCAAGATTATGTCAAGGATATTGGAGTCGTTTTCGGACAACGTACCCAGCTATGGTGGGATTTGGCACTGCAAGAGACCTACACGGTTTTGAAGGAGATTTACGATGTGCCAGACTCGCTTTTCCATAAGCGTATGGACTTTTTGAATGAAGTTTTGGATTTGAAGGAATTTATCAAGGATCCTGTGCGGACTCTTTCATTGGGTCAACGGATGCGGGCGGATATTGCGGCTTCCTTGCTTCACAATCCCAAAGTTCTCTTTTTAGATGAGCCGACTATTGGTTTGGATGTGTCGGTCAAGGATAACATTCGACGTGCTATCACCCAGATTAATCAGGAGGAAGAGACAACTATTCTCTTGACCACTCACGACTTGAGCGATATTGAGCAACTCTGTGATCGGATTTTTATGATTGACAAGGGGCAGGAGATTTTTGATGGGACGGTGAGCCAGCTCAAGGAGACCTTTGGCAAGATGAAGACTCTCTCCTTCGATCTGACGCCAGGTCAAAGTCATCTCGTCTCTCATTATGAAGGCTTACCTGATATATCCATTGATAGACAAGGAAATACTCTCAATATTGAATTCGATAGTTCCCGCTACCAGTCGGCCGATATTATCAAGCAAACCTTATCTGATTTTGAAGTCCGTGATTTGAAGATGGTAGATACAGATATTGAAGATATTATCCGTCGCTTCTATCGAAAGGAGCTCTAAGATGGTCAAATTGTGGAGACGTTATAAACCCTTTATCAATGCAGGGATTCAGGAGTTGATTAGCTATCGAGTTAACTTTATTCTCTATCGGATTGGCGATGTCATGGGGGCTTTTGTCGCTTTCTATCTCTGGAAGGCTGTCTTTGACTCCTCCCAGGAGCCTTTGATTCAGGGCTTCAGTATGGCGGATATCACCCTCTACATCATCATGAGTTTTGTGACCAATCTTTTGACCAGGTCTGATAGCTCCTTTATGATTGGTGATGAGGTCAAGGATGGCTCTATTATCATGCGCTTATTAAGACCAGTGCATTTTGCGGCCTCTTATCTTTTCACCGAGCTTGGTTCCAAGTGGTTGATTTTCATCTCTGTTGGCCTGCCATTTTTAAGTGTTATTGTCTTGATGAAAATATTATCTGGACAAGGCATTGTAGAAGTGCTGGGATTAACGATTCTATATCTATTTAGCTTGACGCTGGCCTATCTGATTAACTTTTTCTTCAATATCTGCTTTGGATTTTCAGCCTTTGTATTTAAAAATCTATGGGGTTCCAATCTACTTAAGACTTCCATAGTGGCCTTTATGTCTGGGAGTTTAATTCCCTTGACTTTCTTTCCCAAAGTGGTTTCAGATATTCTGTCCTTCCTGCCTTTTTCATCTTTAATCTACACTCCGGTTATGATCATTGTTGGGAAATACGATGCTAGTCAGATTCTTCAGGCGCTTTTGCTACAGTTTTTCTGGCTCTTAGTGATGGCGGGCTTGTCTCAGTTGATTTGGAAACGAGTCCAGTCCTTTATCACCATCCAGGGAGGTTAGTATGAAAAAATATCAACGTATGCATCTGATTTTTATCAGACAATACATCAAACAAATCATGGAATACAAGGTGGATTTTGTGGTTGGTGTGCTGGGAGTTTTTCTAACTCAAGGCTTGAACCTCTTATTTCTCAATGTCATCTTTCAACACATTCCATCCCTAGAAGGTTGGAGCTTTCAAGAGATAGCATTTATCTATGGCTTCTCCTTGATTCCTAAGGGTTTGGACCATCTCTTTTTTGACAATCTCTGGGCTTTAGGTCAACGACTAGTCCGAAAAGGAGAATTTGACAAGTATCTGACTCGTCCTATCAATCCCCTATTTCATATTCTGGTTGAGACCTTTCAGATTGATGCCTTGGGTGAACTTTTGGTCGGTGGAATTTTACTAGCGACAACGGCGACTAGCATTGCTTGGACTCTTCCAAAATTCCTGATTTTTCTAGTTTGTATTCCTTTTGCGACCTTGATTTATACTTCCTTGAAAATTGCAACAGCCAGTATCGCTTTTTGGACCAAGCAGTCAGGTGCCATGATTTACATTTTCTATATGTTTAATGATTTTGCCAAGTACCCGATTTCCATTTACAATTCGCTCCTTCGTTGGTTAATTAGCTTTATTGTACCTTTCGCCTTTACGGCCTACTATCCTGCCAGCTATTTCTTGCAGGGCAAGGATGGACTCTTTAATATTGGTGGTTTGCTTCTGATTTCTATTATCTTCTTTTGCATCTCTCTGAAACTCTGGGATAGGGGATTAGATGCATACGAAAGTGCAGGTTCGTAAGAGCTAAAGTAAGACTAAAATCAAGAAAGGAACTTATGATGCTTGTTATTAAAGAAGTTAAGGATGAAGAGCAAAAAATGGCAGTTGTCGCCGAGGTTTTAAAGGATTTGCCAGAATGGTTTGGAATACCAGAAAGTACGCAAGCCTACATCGAAGGAGCTAAGGATTTACGAGTTTGGGCTGCTTATCAAGAAAGTGATGTAGTAGGGTTTATAAGTTTATCATATTCGAGTGAAGATTGTGCTGAAATTGACTGTCTAGGCGTGAAAAAATCATTCCAAGGTCAAGGAATTGGAAGGGAATTAATTACGACTATAGAAAGAGAAGCAGTCAAACAAGTGGACTACCTACAGGTCAAAATAGTCGCAGAAGGTTCAAATAAAGATTATGACCGAACAAATGTCTTTTATCGCAGTCTTGGTTTTAAAAAATTAGAGATTTTTCCTCAACTATGGGATCTTAAAAATCCTTGTCAGATTTTGATTAAAAAGATCAACTAAAAGTGCTTGACATCCGCTATCAGAGTGCTATACTGAGAAGGTAATCGCCGAATTAGCTCAGTTGGTAGAGCAACGCACTCGTAACGCGTAGGTCACAGGTTCGATCCCTGCATTCGGCATCAACTGATACAAGACAAAGCCCATTGTGACGGGCTTTTTTTGATGTTGAATTGCTTTTTGTACCAAATCATTCTAAAAGTTTTCAAACTCATCTTTGCTTTTCTCAATTGTTATGAACTGTAATGGTTTCATGAAGGAGAGGAACCATCCCCTAGAAATGGATAGTTCATCTGGCTCATTCATGTTCATGTGACCAGATAGTCCAATAATTTGACCACTTATCCAAATTTCCTTGTCACTCTTGCTTCTGTTTGTTATAGTAGGTTTATCAAAAGAAGCTAGTCTTCTGATAAAATTACAAAAAGAGGTAGTATCATGAAAAAATTAATTGGGTTTGGATTTATCCTTGCAGCTCTCGCCGTCATCACCTTTAGTATCATTAGTTATCCGAAAATAGATGCCAATCTTTGGCCCTTGGTTCCAGTTGTCTTGTTTGCTTTCTTTACGCTTGAAAATGCACTTAAGAAAGACTACAAGTCCAGCTTGATTTGTGCCATCATTGGTTTCATCATTGCCAATGCCATCTATGACCTTCTTCCGATTTCAAATGGGGTCGTGATTACTGCGGGTGTCTTGGCTTGTCTTGGTCTTGGCTTTCTCTTTCCAGACGCACCGAAAGAAAAATAATGCTTCCAATTTTATTCGCTTCAGGGGCTTGGTATGAAGAGATTTCTTCAGACCGAGTCCTTTTTAGCTGTCTGAAAGAACCACTTAGGGGCTGAAAAGAACCACTTACCGAAAAGGTCTTGTAAGATTTTGAACAGCTGTTATAATGTTACTAACAAAGGTTAAGAAAGGAGTCCTATGAAAGTTCGTATCGAATTAGATCCGCAGATGGATGAGCCAGAAATGATCATTCGGGCTCCTCGATTGACGGAGGATGTCGCCCGCTTACAACAGTTGATCTTGGAGCAAAAAATGACGCCCTTGACCTTTTACAAGGATCGAAGCGAGTACTTTGTAGATGTGTCAGAAATTCTCTTCTTTGAGACAGATGGTGAAAAGATCTATGGGCATACCAGAGAAGAGGCTTATGAGGTCCGTCAAAAACTCTACGAATTGGAAGAAATCTTGCCGATTGCTTTCTGTCGCATCTCCAAGTCGACCATCGTCAATACCAAGCAGATTTATTCCATCGAAAAATCTTTTTCGGGAACCAGTACAGTAAACTTTTATCAAACCCATAAGCAGGTACACGTGTCCCGACACTATTATCAACTCTTAAAAGAACGGTTAAAGGAAATGAGGTAACAAAATGAAAAATAAATTAATTGGGATTTTCTTAATCCTCCTAGCAGCCTTGGTGCTCTTACAAGGCTATTTTGTAAAATGGGAGATCAGTATCTGGACGCTGGCTTGGGTTGTCTTGCTCGCAGTCCTTTCCCTCTCTAGTTTCTTGAAGCGCCACTTTGGTTGGGGCTTCCTATATGGGATTTTGGCCCTCTTCTCCCTTAACGGCCAATACCATTTTCTTCCAGTATCCAATTCGGTGGTCATCTTTTCTTCTATTTTAGCGGTGATCGGTCTCAATATTCTCTTCAAGCCTTCCAAAAAAGCAAAAGCGACTTGGAACTCCTACACAGCAGGAACATCTTCTCAAACTGCTGGCAATGACATCGATGTCTCCTTCTCTACAGTGACCAAGTATTTGAATGATCAGAATTTTACAGGTGGAAGTGCGGATGTGAGCTTGGGAGAAGCTTCTATCTATTTTGACAATTGCCGGATCGAAGGCCCCTCAGCTCAGTTTGCGGTGGATGTCTCCCTTGGAAGTTTGAGTCTCTATGTCCCGAGCGACTGGCGGGTTCATGTCAATGTAGAAAGTTCTCTGTCAGCCATCCAACACCAGGAAAATCCTAGCAATTTAACCAGCAAAGACTTTTACATCGTCGGAGAGGTCTCGCTGGGGAATCTGGAAATCATCTATGTAGGTGAGAATTCCTTTTCATAAGCCGATCTAAGAAAAACTTATTCAAAGGTCTTGCCAAGAGAAAGTTTTTTTGGTAATATAGTACGGTATGTGGTGCTAGCACATCCGTAATATTAGATCTAATAGGAGGCAAAACAGAATGGCTAAAGTATGTTATTTTACTGGTCGTAAGACTGTATCAGGAAACAACCGTTCACACGCGATGAACCAAACCAAACGTGCCGTAAAACCAAACCTTCAAAAAGTAACTGTCCTTATCGATGGTAAACCTAAAAAAGTTTGGGCTTCAGCTCGTGCATTGAAATCTGGTAAAGTAGAACGCGTTTAATAAAGAAAGAAGGCTGGGCATAAAGTGTCCAGCCTTCGCTTTTTGATAGGAATAGTAGTATGACGCAGTGGTTGATTGGAACTACTCATGTTTGAAACATTCGTACTTCCTAATCAACTGCGCGGGGGTGGGAAAATTGAAAAGGTTTGGGGAACCTTTTCAACTTTTTTTATTTTACGGAGTTCCTTCCCACTCCCTTTTCTTTTTCTTCATTTTTTCTCTTTTTGGACATTTGTATCAACCGATAGGAGAAAGGTGTATCCCTTTTACACGCGCCCTCTTTTATGGTAAAATAGAATATAAAATACTTTTGAGGTAGAAATTATGACAGTAAAAATCAATACAAAAGATGGTCAAATTGAATTGACCGATGATGTCATCGCAACTGTTGTAGGCGGTGCAGCCACTGAAATTTTTGGAGTGGTTGGAATGGCCAGCAAAAACGCGATTAAAGATAATTTCCAAGCTCTCTTAGGTAAGGAAAACTACTCTAAGGGTGTCGTTGTGAAAACAGCGGAAGCAGGAAGTATTGCGGTTGATGTTTACACTGTTTTGAGCTATGGTACAAAGATTAGCGAAGTCTCAAAAAATATTCAAGAGCGTGTCAAATTCAGTTTAGAAAATCAACTTGGAATCACAACGGATACAGTCAACGTCTATATCCAAAACATTAAAATTGTGGGAGAATAATCGTGTCTAAAATTACAACTAGTTTATTTCAAGAAATGGTCCAAGCAGGGGCTACTCGCTTAAATAAACAAGCCGAGTATGTCAATTCATTGAACGTTTTTCCTGTACCAGACGGTGATACTGGAACCAATATGGGAATGACCATTGAAAATGGTGCAAAAGAAGTAGCTGATCGCTCTGCTTCAACTGTTGGAGAAGCAGCAAATATCTTTGCGAAGGGGCTTTTGATGGGAGCGCGTGGAAACTCAGGAGTTATTACTTCTCAGTTGTTCCGCGGATTTTCTCAAAGCGTCAAAGACAAGGATGAATTGGATGGGGCAGCTCTTGCGGCAGCCTTCCAAGCAGGGGTTGAAGTAGCCTATAAAGCGGTTATGAAGCCTGTTGAAGGAACCATCTTGACCGTTTCTCGTGGTGCTGCTATCGGTGCTAAGAAAAAAGCAGAATCAACCAATGATGCGGTTGAAGTCATGCGTGCAGCCCTTGAAGGAGCTAAAACAGCTCTTGCCAAAACACCAGATATGCTTCCAGTATTGAAGGAAGTTGGTGTGGTAGACTCTGGTGGTCAAGGTTTGGTCTTTATCTATGAAGGATTCTTATCAGCATTGACAGGAGAATTCATCGCTTCTGAAGAATTTGTGGCGACTCCAGCAACCATGTCAGAAATGATCAACGCAGAGCACCACAAGTCTGTAGCGGGCCATGTGGCAACCGAAGATATCACTTTTGGTTACTGTACAGAGATCATGGTTGCTTTGAAACAAGGTCCAACCTATGTCAAAGACTTTGACTACGACGAATTCCGTAACTATTTGAACAATCTTGGGGATTCTCTATTAGTCGTCAACGATGATGAAATCGTCAAAGTTCACGTCCATACAGAAGATCCAGGTCTTGTCATGCAAGAAGGTCTTAAGTACGGAAGCTTGGTCAAGGTGAAAGTCGACAACATGCGCAACCAGCACGAAGCACAAGTTGAAAAAGAAGAGCGCCAAGCGAAACCAGCTGAAGCAAAAGAATATGCCATCATTGCAGTTGTTGCGGGTGACGGATTAGCGGATATCTTCAAAGCGCAAGGGGTGGATTACATCATCTCTGGTGGTCAAACCATGAACCCATCGACAGAAGACTTTGTCAAAGCTGTTGAAGAGTTGAATGCGCGCAACATCATTATCTTGCCAAACAACAAGAACATCTTGATGGCGGCTCAATCTGCAGCAGAAGTCATTGAGCAACCAGCAGCAGTTGTTGAGACGAAGACCATCCCTCAAGGATTGACCAGTCTTCTTGCCTTTGATGAGAGCAAGTCGATTGAAGAAAACTACGAACGCATGAGCGCTTCATTGGAAGATGTTGTTTCAGGTAGTGTGACGACAGCTGTTCGTGATACCACTATTGATGGTCTTGAAATCCATGAAAACGACAATCTTGGAATGGTTGATGGTAAGATCGTCGTTTCCAATCCAGATATGATGGAAACCTTGACAGCTACCTTTGACAAGATGTTGGACGAAGATAGTGAAATTGTCACTATTTATATCGGTGAAGATGGTAAAGAGGAAGTAGCCAATGACTTGGCTCAAAACTTGATGGCTAAATATGAGGATGTCGAAGTCGAAATTCATCAAGGAAATCAACCAGTTTACCCATATTTGTTTAGCGTTGAATAATCAAAAATTTTCAAAAATAACAGGAAAAAGAGCCAAAAAAATGATTTTTTGGCCCTTTTTTTGATAAAAAAAGCTTAATGAAAGCGATTAGATAGGTGTTTTTAGACAATTTTTATTTGATATGTTATACTTTAGAAAAATAGAAATAGGAGAAAAAAGCAAATGAAAAAGGTAATCTGCTTTTTAGGAGCTTTGCTTTTGGTGATGACGGGGTGTGCTACTAAGTCTCAGTCCACAGAAACATCAAAAAGCTCAACCACTACTTCGATAGAAAAAAGTGAAACTGTTACCAGTGAAGAAAAAGAAGAAACCAAGGTTCTCACTGCAGAAATCAATGGCAATCAACATCGCTACACCATCACGACAAAAGGTGATAAGGTTCAGAAATTAAAGTTAGATGTTTTATCGGCCCTACCAGAAAAAATTGCCACTAACTCAGCTAATCTAAGTCCTGAAGAAATGACAAAAATTATCAATGAAGGTTTGCAGTCAGATTCAGAATACAAGGCTCTGAAAGACACAGCTGGCTTCAGTATCGAATATAAGGTCACTCCAGAGAAAAAATTAGCCTCAACAGTCTCTGTTGATATGGAAACCATTGATTGGGACAAGGTTAAAGATCTATCTTACTTTAAAGATCTTGGTATCGGTGACCTGAAAGACATCAAGGCATCGACCGTTTTCACAGGATTAAAACTCCATGGTTTCAAAGAAGAAACCCCAGCACCATAGGCTCGGACTCTTGTCCGGCCTTTTTTTTATTTTCCATGACATTTGTCATGTGAGCCAGTGACAAAATCATCTAGTGGGCAGTTATTCCTTTCGCTATAATATAGTCAGAAAGTAAGAGGTAAGGAAAAATGAAACAATGGTTCTATAAAGTGTTTACGTTAACAGTGGTTGGGATGGTCGTCTATTTGATCTTTTCAAAGGATGATAGTCTCTATTACCATTTCCCTTGGGAATTATTTGCTGGGATTGGCATCATGAGCTGGGCGGTCCAAGAAGGATTGAAGATGATCAAGGCTGTTAAAAAGGAGATGGAGCAATGAAAAAGAAACTTGAAATTGGATTGGTAGCTGTTTTGTGTTTGCTCCTTTGGGTAACTGAGATGATGACGGGCTGGTTTTCTGCCCATTTTCCTAGCTGGTTTTTCCAAACGGTTTGGGGAGTGACCTTGGTCGTCTATGTCATCATTCCAGCTGGCCAGATTTGGTTGAAAGGAGAGTCCCATGAGTGTCATTAGAGTTGAGAACTTGAACAAAAGCATCAAAGGAAAGGGGATTCTAGAAGATCTTTCTTTCACAGTCGAGAGAGGGGATTGCCTGGCCTTGATTGGACCAAACGGGGCAGGGAAGACAACCTTGATGGATTGCCTCCTAGGAGATAGGAAGGTGACTTCTGGAACTATTGAAGTAGAGGGAAAAGCTCCTGGTCATCCTCAGTTAAAGGCTAGTGTCTCTTATCTCCCTCAAGAGAATGCCATCGTGCAAAAGCTAACCGTGCAGGAACTGATCAGTTTCTTTCGCTCCATTTATCCCAACCCTTTAACGGTCAATGCCATCGATGATTTATTGCGTTTTACTCCAGAACAAAAGAAGCAATTAGCCAGTAAGCTGTCTGGTGGGCAAAAGCGTCTTTTATCCTTTGTGTTGACCTTGATTGGTCGTCCCAGTCTCCTATTTTTGGATGAGCCAACGGCTGCCATGGATACGTCCACTCGCCAACGCTTTTGGGAGATCGTCGGGCATTTAAAGGACCAAGGTGTGACTATAGTCTATTCTTCCCATTACATCGAGGAAGTAGAACATACAGCTGATCGGATTTTGGTCTTGCACCAGGGCCATTTGCTTCGGGATACGACACCTCTATCAATGCGAAGCGAAGAGGTAGAAAAACATTTCACCCTGCCTTTGCGATACCAAGCTCTAGTGGCAGGGATGGACGGAGTTGGTCAAGTGACGGTCAAATCCGATGCCCTTCAGGTTGTGACAGGTGATGCCAATCGTTTGTGGAGGCGATTGCAGGAAGAAGGATGTTCGATCCAAGAGATCGAGGTGACCAATAGAAGTTTATTGGATTCTATTTTTGAAAATACAAAGGAAGTAGGTAGAGAAGATGAAACGCATGAAAGCTCTCGGCGTGGTTGAGTGGCATTTGACCAGACGCCAAGCCATTTATTACTTGTTATCAATTGGGATGCCAACGGCCTTTTATCTCTTCTTTTCAGGGATGTACCAGGATACACCAGGGGCACCCGCTCACTTTATGAGGGATTATCTCCTCTCTATGACGGCTTTTTCTATGATGTCTACGGCTATCTTTTCTTTTCCAACAGTTCTTGAAACCGATCGACTCAACAATTGGCAAAAAGTCTTGCGCCATACCCCGGTATCTATGGTAGAATATTATCTAATAAAGGTTGTGGGTCTCTTTGTCGATTTTCTTCTATCGATTGGGGTCGTCTTTACCGTAGGTCATGTGGTGCGTCATGTGAATATGTCCCTACAGGATTGGGTCTTGTCGGCCTTTATTCTCATCCTAGGAAGCCTAGCGTTTGTGGCTCTCGGTCTGGTTTTGACCTTGCTTCCTTCTAGTCAATTGATGTCTGTTGTGGGTAATCTCCTTTACATGGGGTTGGCTGTCATGGGTGGCCTTTGGATGCCCATTAGTCTCTTTCCAGAATGGATGCAAGCCATCGGCAAATGCCTACCAACCTATCAATTGATGGAGCTGATCAAGACCTTTTTAAACAAGGGGCAGATCAATGTTCTCGCTAGTGTCTATTTAACCTTGTTTACCCTGGTCTTGTTTACCCTTGTCATTGTTTATCGTCGTCATTCTGAGGTTAGTTCATGATTGAAAAACTCAAGCGTATCCATTATATGTTTTACGCTAGCCTAGTCTTTATGGGCTTTCCCTTTATCTCTATTTTATTAGGGGAGGTCCCCTACTGGCACTTCTTTTTAGCCCTCTTGTTTATTGCTTCCTATCTAGGAGTCTTGATTACTGAAAACAAAAAGCTGACCTGGATTTGTTGGCTATACCTCCTAGCCTATGTAGCAGGAAATACTCTTTTTGTTAACGCCAACTATTTTTGGTTTTATTTCTTCATCAGCAACCTATTGGTCTATCACTTTGAGATTCACAATTTTCGCTCTCCCTATCTTTGGACAGTTTTTCTATCGCAATTCCTGCTTTTTGGGGCCATCTTTTTCAAACAGAGTGCGATGGAGTATGAATGGGTATTTTTAATCATTATTTTCTTTTTTACTCATGCCATGACCTACGGCATGATTCGGATTCGGATGGTGGAAGAGTTGAAAGCTGATCATGCCAAGCAAAATGCCCAGATCAATCTTTTGCTGGCAGAAAACGAGCGCCATCGGATTGGCCGCGATCTGCATGATAGTCTAGGGCACACCTTTGCCATGCTCAGTGTCAAGGCAGACCTGGCTGATCAATTCTTAGCATTGGGTCAAGTTGAGAAGGCGCAGGAGCAGGTGCAAGAGATTCAAACCATCAGTCAGGAGTCCATGCACCAAGTCCGAGAGATTGTGGAGAACTTGAAGCAGCGAACCCTGGCAAGAGAGCTAGAAACCGTCCAGCAAATGCTAGAAGTGGCGCAAGTAAAAGTGAAAATCCAAAGCAATCTCGATACAGCCAGTATCTCACCGATCCTAGAGTCTGCTCTGGCCATGGTGTCTCTGGAATTAGCCACTAATATGATCAAACATGCCAAAGCAACGCAAGCCCTTCTCTCTTATCGCTCCACTGAAACAGGTGTAGAAATGGTTGCAGAAGACAATGGCATCGGCTTTAGTAAAGTTTCCGATAAGGATCTGCACTCGATCCGCGAACGGATTGCCTTATTGGGAGGAGAGTTAGAGATCAGTCGTCGTCACAAGCCAACCCGCATAGAAATATGGATCCCCTATCAAGAAAGGAAATAAGATGCGCTTATTAGTTGCAGAAGACCAAAGTATGTTGCGCGATGCCCTCTGCCAGCTCTTGCTTTTGCAAGAGGATGTAGAAGAAGTCTTGCAGGCTGGAGATGGGCAAGAAGCCCTTCGCTTACTCGAAACCCATCCAGTTGATATTGCTATTTTAGATATTGAGATGCCTATCAAAACAGGGCTAGAAGTGTTGGAATGGGCTAAACGTCAACAACCCCAGCTCAAGGTTGTCATCGTTACCACCTTTAAGAGACCTGGTTACTTTGAGCGGGCCCTCAAGGCTGGAGTCGATGCCTATGTTCTAAAAGAGCGACGCATCACGGACTTGATGGGGACCCTGCATACAGTTTTGGCAGGGCAAAAAGAATATTCTCCTGAATTAATGGAGGGAATCCTGACCCATCCCAATCCTCTAAGTTCTCAGGAGCAGGCGGTTTTAAAAGAAGTTGCAAAGGGAGCTTCTAATCAAGAAATTGCTGATCGTTTATTTCTCTCTAACGGGACCATCCGCAATTATATGTCAGCCATTCTGACCAAGTTGGATGCAGAGAACCGGACCGAGGCAGCAAAGATTGCCCAAGAAAGGGGCTGGCTATAAGCAAGCAAAGTTTCTAGGATTCCTAGAGACTTTTTTGATTGGATTGTTCTTTTTTCAGGAAATATCTCATTATTCGGATTTGGATAGAAAATTCAGAAAATTTGTGATTTTTACTTGAAATATTTTCCAAAAATGATATGATAGTAGCATGCTCATTTGATAATCAAAGAAACAGAAAGGAGAGACATGGAGAAAATTACCTTAGAAACTGCAAAGACAGGTTCAGAGCTTGTGCTAGAAACGCTTCGAGATCTTGGGATTGATACCATTTTTGGGTACCCAGGTGGAGCGGTTTTGCCCCTTTACGATGCTATTTATAGTTTTAAAGGGATCAAACACATTCTTGGTCGACATGAACAAGGGTGTTTGCATGAAGCGGAAGGCTACGCCAAATCAACTGGAAAGTTGGGTGTCGCAGTCGTCACTAGTGGACCTGGGGCAACCAATGCCATTACAGGTATTGCTGACGCCATGAGTGATAGTGTCCCTCTTCTTGTATTTACTGGACAGGTCAACCGTTCCGGTATCGGGAAGGATGCCTTCCAAGAGGCAGATATTGTTGGGATTACCATGCCGATCACCAAGTACAATTACCAAGTACGAGAGACAGCAGATATTCCACGGATTATTACTGAAGCGGTCCATATTGCGACAACTGGTCGTCCAGGCCCTGTCGTCATTGACCTTCCAAAAGATGTCTCTGCCTTAGAAACAGATTATGTATTCAACCCAGCAATCAACATTCCAAGTTACCAACCGACCATTGAGCCAAATGAATTGCAGATTAAGAAAATCTTGAAGCAATTGGGCAAGGCTAAGAAACCAGTCCTTTTGGCTGGGGGTGGCGTTAGCTATGCGGAAGCGGCAGAAGAATTGGTAGCCTTAGCAGAACGCTATCAGATCCCTGTAGTGACTAGCCTTTTAGGTCAGGGAACGATTGCGACAAACCATCCTCTCTTCCTTGGAATGGGTGGGATGCACGGATCCTTTGCGGCCAACATTGCCATGACCGAAGCGGATTTCATGATCAGTATTGGCTGTCGTTTCGATGACCGTCTGACAGGAAATCCAAAGACCTTTGCGAAGAATGCCAAAGTCGCTCATATTGATATTGACCCAGCAGAGATTGGTAAAATCATTGCAGTCGATATTCCCGTCGTTGGCGATGCGAAGAAAGCTCTACAACAATTGTTGGCAGAGCCAGTCGTTCACAACAATACGGAGAAATGGATCGAGAAGGTCACAAAAGATAAGAACCGGGTTCGTTCTTACGATAAGAAAGAACGCGTGGTCCAACCCCAAGCAGTTATTGAACGCGTGGGTGAGTTGACCAAGGGGGATGCCATCGTCGTGACAGACGTTGGCCAACACCAAATGTGGGCAGCTCAGTACTACCCATACCAAAACGAACGGCAATTAGTGACTTCTGGTGGTCTAGGGACCATGGGATTCGGTGTACCAGCTGCAATTGGTGCTAAGATTGCCAATCCAGACAAAGAAGTCGTGCTCTTTGTCGGAGATGGTGGCTTCCAGATGACCAACCAAGAATTGGCAATCTTGAATGTTTACAAGATTCCGATCAAGGTCATCATGCTCAATAACCATTCACTTGGGATGGTTCGGCAGTGGCAAGAAGCCTTCTATGATGGACGAACATCAGAGTCCGTCTTTGAAACCTTGCCAGACTTCCAATTGATGGCGCAAGCCTATGGGATTAAGAATTACAAATTTGATAATCCCGAAACCCTTGAGAAGGATTTGGAAGTCATTACCGAAGATGTACCAATGTTCATCGAGATTGACATTTCTCGGAAAGAACACGTTTTACCAATGGTACCAGCTGGTAAGAGCAATCATGAGATGTTGGGGGTGAAGTTTAATGCGTAGAATGTTAACAGCCAAACTTCAAAACCGGTCTGGGGTTCTCAATCGCTTTACCGGTGTCTTGTCTAGACGACAAGTCAACATTGAGAGCATCTCAGTAGGAGCAACAGAAAATCCGAATGTATCACGGATTACCATCATCATCGATGTTGCCTCTCATGATGAAGTCGAACAAATCATCAAGCAACTCAATCGCCAGGTCGATGTGATTCGCGTCCGAGACATTACAGATAAACCTCACCTAGAGCGTGAAGTGATTCTGATCAAGGTCTCTGCACCAGCAGAGAAACGGGCAGAATTGCTGGCTATTATCCAGCCCTTCCGCGCAACTGTGGTAGACGTAGCTCCAAGCTCCATCACCGTGCAGATGACAGGAAATGCAGAGAAGAACGAAGCTCTCTTGCGTGTCATTCGTCCTTATGGGATTAAAAATGTCGCACGGACTGGTGCAACTGGCTTTACCCGCGATTAAAATCCAACCTAAATTTGTTAAAACAGCCTAAGAGGCAATAAAAATAGAAAAGAGAGAAAAAACTATGGCAGTTCAAATGGAATACGAAAAAGATGTAAAAGTAGCAGCACTTGACGGTAAAAAAATCGCCGTTATTGGTTATGGCTCACAAGGTCATGCCCACGCTCAAAACTTGCGTGACTCAGGTCATGATGTGATCATCGGTGTACGTCCAGGTAAATCTTTTGATAAAGCAAAAGAAGATGGTTTTGATACTTACACAGTAGCAGAAGCAACTAAATTGGCTGACGTTATCATGATCTTGGCTCCAGACGAAATCCAACAAGAATTGTACGAAGCAGAAATTGCTCCAAACTTGGAAGCTGGTAATGCTGTTGGATTTGCACATGGTTTCAACATCCACTTCGAATTCATCAAAGTTCCTGCAGATGTAGATGTCTTCATGTGTGCACCTAAAGGCCCTGGTCACTTGGTGCGCCGTACGTATGAAGAAGGATTTGGTGTTCCTGCACTTTACGCTGTCTACCAAGATGCTACAGGAAATGCTAAAGATATCGCCATGGATTGGTGTAAAGGTGTTGGTTCAGCACGCGTTGGTCTTTTGGAAACAACTTATAAAGAAGAAACTGAAGAAGATTTATTTGGTGAACAAGCCGTTCTCTGTGGTGGTTTGACTGCCCTTATTGAAGCAGGTTTTGAAGTCTTGACGGAAGCTGGATACGCTCCAGAATTGGCTTACTTTGAAGTACTTCACGAAATGAAACTCATCGTTGACTTGATCTACGAAGGTGGATTCAAGAAAATGCGTCAATCAATCTCTAACACTGCTGAATACGGTGACTACGTGTCAGGTCCACGTGTGATTACTGAACAAGTGAAAGAAAACATGAAAGCCGTTCTTGCGGATATCCAAAATGGTAAATTCGCCAACGACTTTGTGAATGACTACAAAGCTGGTCGTCCAAAATTGACTGCTTACCGTGAACAAGCGGCTAACCTTGAAATCGAAAAAGTTGGTGCTGAATTGCGTAAAGCAATGCCATTCGTTGGAAAAAATGACGACGACGCCTTTAAAATCTATAACTAATGAGGTGATGGTGAAGTTGGGAGAAATCCCAACTTCTTTTTCATCAATAGCAGAGATGGATTGGAAGGTATTTTCAACCATTTAGCAGAATCTGTATGAAGAGACGTGCCATATCGAACATTTTGGGTGATTTTTCTGAAAATTTGGAAAATACGCTGAAATTTTTGCAGTCTTTTGATATAATTAGATGAAATAAGGAGAAGAAGAGGAAGACCATGATAACATCGAAAGATATCATAAAAGCCCACAAGGTCTTAAAGGGTGTGGTTGTTGAGACTCCCTTAGATTATGATCATTATTTATCCGAAAAGTATAGAGCGAAAATCTACTTAAAGAAGGAAAATGCGCAGCGGGTTCGTTCCTTTAAGATTCGTGGAGCCTACTACGCGATTTCTCAGTTGAATGAGAAAGAGAGAGAGCGAGGAGTAGTCTGTGCCTCAGCAGGGAACCACGCTCAAGGAGTTGCCTACACCTGCCGGGAGATGAAAATCCCAGCGACCATCTTTATGCCGATTACAACACCTCAGCAAAAAATTAGCCAGGTTCGTTTCTTCGGTGGAGAATATGTGACCATTAAATTAGTAGGAGATACTTTTGATGCTTCTTCTAAGGCGGCGCAGGAATATACCGAGCTTAAAAACTGTACCTTCATTGATCCATTTGATGATGCCAATGTCCAAGCAGGTCAAGGAACTGTAGCCTACGAAATTCTAGAGGAAGCTAAGAAAGAATCCATTGCCTTCGATGCGGTGTTAGTACCAGTTGGTGGGGGAGGCCTCATCGCCGGAGTATCCACCTATATCAAGGAACAAGCGCCGGAAATCGAGGTTATTGGGATCGAAGCAGATGGGGCTCGGTCGATGAAGGCAGCCTTTGAAGCTGGAGGCCCGGTAAAACTCAAACAGATTGATAAATTTGCGGATGGGATTGCTGTTCAAAAGGTAGGCCAGTTGACTTATGAGGCAACGAAAAAAAATGTTGAGACCTTGATTGGCGTCAACGAAGGCTTGATCTCTGAGACCTTGATTGATCTTTATTCTAAGCAAGGCTTGGTTGCAGAACCAGCTGGAGCTGCCAGTGTAGCGGCTTTAGAAGTGTTGAGAGAGTATATCAAAGGGAAGACCATTTGCTGTGTGATTTCTGGGGGGAACAATGATATTAACCGGATGCCAGAGATGGAAGAGCGAGCTTTGATCTATGATGGTATTAAACACTACTTCATCGTCAACTTCCCGCAACGTCCAGGAGCTCTTCGAGAATTTGTAAATGATATCTTAGGACCAAATGACGATATCACGCGGTTTGAGTACATCAAACGAGCAAGTAAGGGGACTGGCCCAGTCTTGATTGGGGTTGCTTTGGCAGATAAGCATGACTATGCAGGTCTGATCAATCGGATTGAACAATTTGACCCTTCTTTCATTAACCTAAATGGAAATGAAACCCTCTATAACATGTTGGTATGATGGCTTCTTTAACAAAGAGTCACTTAAAAAAGTAATAAAATATAAAGGAGAATCAGGAAATGATTTGGATTTTTCTATTGGCTATTCTAGTAGTTGGAGCTACTGTATTCATTAGCTCACTCTATGTGGTGAAACAACAATCTGTTGCAATTATTGAGCGTTTTGGACGCTATCAAAAGATCAGCAATAGTGGGATTCATGTCCGTGCACCATTTGGTATCGATAAAATTGCTGCGCGTGTGCAATTGCGTCTCTTGCAAAGCGAGATTGTGGTCGAAACTAAGACACAAGATAACGTATTCGTTACTATGAATGTCGCGACACAATACCGTGTAAATGAAAACAATGTAACGGATGCTTACTACAAATTGATGCGTCCAGAAGCTCAGATCAAATCTTACATCGAAGATGCTCTGCGCTCATCTGTTCCAAAGTTGACCTTGGATGAATTGTTTGAGAAAAAGGATGAAATCGCCCTTGAGGTTCAAAAACAAGTAGCTGAAGAAATGTCAACCTACGGGTATATCATTGTAAAAACCTTGATTACCAAGGTTGAACCAGATGCTGAAGTCAAGCAGTCAATGAATGAGATCAACGCTGCTCAACGGAAACGTGTGGCTGCCCAAGAATTGGCTGAAGCGGATAAGATTAAAATTGTTACTGCAGCCGAAGCGGAAGCTGAAAAAGATCGCCTTCACGGGGTCGGGATTGCAGAGCAACGGAAGGCCATTGTAGATGGTTTAGCAGATTCTATCAAGGAATTGAAAGACACCAATGTGAATTTGACAGAAGAACAGATTATGTCGATTCTTTTGACCAACCAATATTTGGATACTTTGAATAACTTTGCAGAAAAACAAGGAACCAATACCCTCTTCTTACCAGCTAATCCTGATGGCGTAGAGAGCATTCGCACCCAAATCCTCTCAGCTTTAAAAGCTAAATAACAAAATATCTGACTTTTTTAAAATTGTTCGTATTTTCAGCTATTATGGTTGACAAAATATGCAAAAAATTTTATATTAGTATTGGAAATAATAATATAGGAGAAGAATCATGGCTAAATCGAACTTCGAAAAAGTGGAATCAGTTGTTGGTTGGGTACGTGATAAAAAGATCACTGGCTATCGTATCAGTAAAGAAACGAACGCCCGTGAAATGTCTATCATTGCACTTGCGCAAGGTCGTGCAAAAGTGAAAAACATTTCGTTTGAAACTGCGCTTGGCTTGATCGATTTTTATGATAAGAATCATCAAAAATTCGAAAATTAAACTTAGATATAAAAAAGAAGGGAAAAAGCTTCCCTTCTTTTTATATAGTATAAATCAGGATATCGTAGGAAAGTATCACTAGCTTACTTCATATCTATCAAAGGATTTCAACAAGTTTATGTGTGGAATCGTGCTTTCAATTGATGGTATTTAAAAACTCCCTCATCGGAAGGATTTCCAGTGAGGGAGTTTGTTTTAGTTTAAGAAACGTTGTAAGAATTCTTTCGTTCGTTCTTCTTTTGGATTGGTAAAGATTTCTTTCGGATCACCTTGTTCAGCGATGACCCCCTTGTCCATAAAGATAACACGACTTGAGACGTCTCGTGCAAATTCCATTTCGTGGGTGACCACGATCATGGTTAAGCCTTCTTTGGCTAAGTCTTGCATAATTTTAAGAACTTCTCCGACCATTTCAGGGTCCAGAGCAGAGGTTGGCTCATCGAAGAGAATAGCATCCGGATCCATAGAGAGGGCCCGAGCGATAGCGACCCGTTGTTTTTGTCCTCCTGAAAGTTGTTTTGGACGAGCAGCCCAATAAGGTTCTCCCATACCAACTTTCTCTAAATTCGCTTTAGCAATCTTCTCAGCCGTTTCTCTGTCCCGTTTTAGGACAGTTGTCTGAGCGACAATGGTGTTTTCTAAGACATTTAAGTTTTCAAAGAGGTTGAAGCTTTGGAAAACCATGCCCAATTTTTCCCGATAGTGGGTGAGATCATAGTCAGGATCAAGAACGTTTTGCCCCCGGTAGAGGATTTCTCCATCAGTCGGTGTCTCTAAGAGATTGATGGAGCGAAGGAAGGTAGATTTCCCGCTACCAGAGCTCCCAATGATAGAGATTACTTCGCCCTTTTCAACAGAAAGAGAGATGTCCTTCAAAACTTCGTTTTGACCGTAGGATTTTTTTAAGTGTTTGATTTCAAGTATTTTTTCTGCCATTATTTCACCTCTTTGACTTGCATTTGATTGGCACCTGTTGTATAGGTATCAGAATCTAAGCGACGTTCGATGTAACGAAGGATACGGGTGATAGTAAAAGTCAGGATAAAGTAAATAACCGCAATAATAGTAAAGGTTGGGAAGTATTGGTAGTTTTGAGTTGCGACCGTATTTCCTGTAAAGTAAAGTTCGACCACGGAGATAACATTCAAGACAGATGTATCCTTGATGTTAATGACAAATTCATTCCCTGTCGCTGGCAAGATATTGCGAATAACTTGAGGAAGGACGACCTTGCGCATGGTTTGTCCATGGGTCATTCCTAGAGCAGTCGCTGCTTCAAACTGACCAGTATCCACTGCTAAGATTCCTCCACGAACAATCTCGCTCATATAAGCCCCTGTATTGATCGAAACAATAAAGATGGCGGCCCAGGTACGATCCAAGGAAATGTTGAAGGCTTGGGCTGAACCGTAGAAAATAACCATGGATTGAACGATCATCGGAGTTCCGCGGAAGATTTCAATGTAGACATTGAGGAACCAACCAAAGAATGTTTGCAAGGCAGCGAGAGCCTTGTTTTTAGACATAGGCGCAGTCCGGAAGACACCGATCAACAAACCGATAATCAAACCAGCAATGGTCCCTGTCATGGAGATGAGGAGGGTCATACCAGTTCCACGTAAGAACTGTGGGCCATTATCTTTCAAAATCTTCATCATTTGGCTGAAGAAAGTCTGCTCATCATCGCTAGCATCGCTGGAAGCTGGTTGCTTCTTGATCATATCATCCATGAGTTTGACTTGGTCTTCAGATGAAATTTTCGCTAGTGCCGCATTGACTTGGTCAAGTCTAGCGTCACCCTTCTTCATCCCGATAGCGATGGTCGCATCTTCTTCCCCAACTTCAAATCCTTTTTTGAATTGGATCATCTTAAATTTTGAATTAGCGGACTCAGCTGTCAAGGCTTCTGGACGCTCAGAAACATAGGCATCAATAACACCAGATTCTAAAGCTTGGCGCATTTGAGCAAAGTCTCCCATTGCAGTTTCTTGTTTTGCACCCTTGAGTTGGGAGATGAGCGAGTAGAGGTAGACCCCTTGTTGAGAGGTGACCTTGGCATCCTTAAAGTCATCTAAACTAGTGGCATTCGCATAGTTTCCATCTTTGCGAACTAGCATGACTGGCTCACTAGTATAGTAGCTATTAGAAAAGGCAACCTCTTTTTTGCGCTCAGCAGTAGGACTCATCCCGGCGATGATCATATCGATTTTCCCAGAAGTGAGGGCTGGAATTAGTCCGTTCCAAGATGTTTTTACGATCAGAGGTTTTTTACCTAGTCCCTCAGCAACTTTTTTGGCGATTTGAACATCGTACCCGTTGGCATATTGGTTGGTGCCATCAATCTTTACGGCTCCATTTGAATCATCTTCTTGAGTCCAGTTGAAAGGAGCATACGCAGCCTCCATTCCAATCCGGAGATACTCATCTGCTTTGACAATATGGCTCATTCCCAGACACAAAAGTAGTCCGGTAAAGAGAGCATAAATTGTTTTTTTCATGTAGTCTCCTCTTCCTTTATAAATAGTATCATCTTATTGTACAGGAAATTGGTCTACTTTTCAAACCTGATAACCTTTTCATGAAAAAATGCTATAATAAACCAAAGGAGTATAGGGGAAATGAAAAAAATTCTGTATGTTCTATTGGCAGTGATGGCCTGTCTATTTATAACAGGTTTTGTAAAAGCGGATGGTCCTTCCTATGAGGTTCAGTCTTATCGGGGGACTCTTACCTTGGAAACTTGGGATGATGCTACCTATGAGGAAGAATTGGTCTATCATTTTACAACTTCCTATAATGGTCAATATGTCACCTTAGGAAGTGCTGGTAAAATGCCTCAAGGTTTTGAAATAGTAATTCCTCCTTTGGTGGAAGTGGAAGGTAGAACCTTGTCGCAAGAACCAGAAGTTCATAATTTAGGCGATGGTTATCAGGTAAAGATTTATAACGGTGGAAGTGCAGGGGATACTGTCAAGATAAAGGTTACCTGGCGCTTAAAAAACTTGCTCTATGTTCACCAAGATATCCTATTATTGAACTGGAAACCAATCAGTGATGGGGATCAAGAGGTCAAAAAAGTAGAGTTACAGGTTATCCCGAAATTTGCCACAGCTGCCTCAAAATCGGAACTGAATATCCATACGGCTTATATGGGGGCTGAGGCAACTGTTCAGAAAGAAGAAGCAAACTATAAGGCTACTCTAGAGAATCTGAAACGAAAAGAAGGTGTTGAGATTTATGCTTACTGGCGGAAATCGGATATAGCTTCCTTTGGGGAATCCTATCGCGATACAGGTTTGATGGAGGAGTCCAACTATCATCGGACGGAAGCAGGAATTGTTCAAAAACGGACCTGGATTCGCCTATTTATGAAGGTCCTACTCCCAATCCTTATTCTGTTCTTCCTTCTTCTTGCTATTTATTATCGTCATCGATTCATACAATCTGTGACTTCTACCAGAGTTTTCCCAAAAAATAGCCGCTTGTATGAGATTCCAAATGACGTTGCGCCTCTACTAATGGCCTCGATTGTATACTCTACAGAGCTAGATGAGATTTCTCCAACCAAAAAACACGCTCGGGGCGTCTTTAAATTTGATCAGTTGGTGCAAGCAACCTTACTTGATTTGATTGATCGAAAAAATATCATCTGTGAGCAATACGACACTCATACAGTTTTAACCATTCAAAATGAAGATACATTGGATGAATTTGAGCGCGAATTTCTTAGACTAGCTTTCGGTTCTCAAAAATATTGTAGAACAGATGACTTGTTTTCAGATTATGAAATTTCGGATTCTCTCTATAAATATGCCTCTGAAAAAGATCAAGATGCTATTCGCAAGCGTGGAAAACAAGCGCAAGATCGGATTGATGCAGCGATTTCTCGTGTCGCTCAGGCAGTTCAACAAAAGATCCAAACCTTTGCCCTTTCTCCTTACTACCGTCCTTTAGAGGCAGGGGAGGAACGTGCAGGCCGTATGTGCCTCTTCTTTGGATGGGCAGCATGGAGCATTGCTTTGGTAGCCGGTCTAATTGCTTATTTCATCTTGAATTGGCTCTCTATCTTTTGTGTGATCTATGTGTTGGTGATGTGGATTCTTCCAGCATCCTTCCAAGGGAAGTTCACCCTCTATCGACGGGATGGAGTCCCAACGGACCTCGGTGCAGAACAGCGCTATTACTGGGATAGCTTCCGTAATATGTTGCGGGATATCGCTCATTTGGAAGAAGCAGAAGTTCAATCGCTGGTTTTATGGAATCGCTTATTAGTCTATGCTACTCTATTTGGTTTTGCAGATCAAGTAAGTAAAGTGATGAAGCTTCGTCAAATCCACTTGGATAACCCAAGTATGGATGCCTATGTCTACACTCCATTTCGTAGTAATCTGATCCATTCCAGCCATCTCTTATCTACTTATGGAACGACCGCGACAACTGCTAGTCATTTTACAGTATCTTCAAGCGGTAGTTCTGGTGGTGGCTTCTCTGGTGGCGGTGGTGGCGGTGGCTTCGGTGCTTTTTAGAGTCGCACAAGTGCTAGCTAGCCACAGTTGTGTGTATAATTTTATAGAAGAGGCTGGGACAAAAGTCCTAGCCTCTCAATTATTTTGGGATTGTTGAGCAAGACGCAGTGGTTGAGTGGGCTCTACTACGCTGATT
>NZ_JWAK01000007.1:0-19374 GCF_001069335.1 Streptococcus sp. 1171_SSPC | reverse complement strand
ACGACGAAATCGAATTCTAACGAATTACCGATTTCTGTCCCACTCTCTTTTTTAGTCTATGCATCCTTGCAAGCACATCTGGTTCTATGGCTAGAAATGTGTTATAATATAGCAAATGTAAGTTTAGGAGAAGAAGATGTTTATCATTGAAGTGATAAAAGCGATTCTTTTTGGAATCGTTGAAGGAGTCACCGAGTGGCTTCCAATCTCAAGTACAGGTCATTTGATTTTGATCCAAGACTTTATTCAGTTTAAGGATCAAAACCCTGCCTTTATGGAGATGTTTAATGTCGTTATTCAGCTTGGTGCTATTATGGCCGTCGTCGTGATTTACTTCGACAAGCTTTATCCCTTTAAGCCTGGAAAATCGAAAAAAGAGGTGAGACGGACTTGGCAATTGTGGGCCAAGGTTGCTGTGGCGACCCTGCCTTTGCTCTTTGTCTTTAAATTAGATGATTGGTTTGAAGCTCATTTTCATAACTCTTTTTCTGTAGCCATCATGCTGATCACCTATGGGTGGGCCTTTATTTACCTTGAAAAACGAGAGCAAGTAGAACCAGAAGTGACGGAATTACACAAGTTGCCTTATAAGACTGCTCTCTATATTGGTTTGTTCCAAGTCTTGTCACTTTTCCCAGGGACCAGTCGGTCAGGTGCAACGATTGTAGGTGGTTTGGTCAATGGAGTTAGCCGTTCTGTTGTGACAGAATTTACCTTCTATCTGGGGATTCCTGCCATGTTTGGAGCTAGCCTATTAAAGGTCGCTAAGTTTGTCTTGGGAGGAAATGCTTTAAGTTTCAGCCAAGGGACGATCCTTTTGGTCGCTATGGCAGTTGCCTTCGGAGTCAGTATGGTAGCAATTCGCTTCTTGACAGATTATGTTAAAACTCATGACTTCACGGTTTTTGGAAAATATCGGATTGTTTTGGGAGCGATTTTGCTGGTCTATGCAGTAATTAAAATCTTTATCTAATCATGAGATAGGAGTGCTTCTTCTTTCACTTCAAATGGCTATGTTTGAGGGGGGAGGAAGTGCTCTTTTGTTTAAGGTTTTTTCATATCTGAGGTGGGGGTCATGTTTTGAAAAATATGTCCCTTTTTAGTATAATAGAAAGACTAACAGTATGAGGTGCAGTCATGAAGATGAAGCAAATCAGTGATTCAACCATTAAAATCACGATTCAATTAGAGGATTTAGAGGAACGAGGCATGGAAATGGCCGATTTTTTGGTGCCTCAAGAAAAAACAGAAGAATTTTTCTATACCATCTTAGATGAATTGGAAATGCCAGAAAGCTTCTTAGACAGTGGCATGTTGAGTTTCCGAGTGACTCCTAAGCCGGATAAGCTCGATGTTTTTGTGACCAAATCAAAAATTGACCAGCATCTAAATTTTGAAGATTTTTCCGACTTGCCTGATATGGAAGAATTGTCGCAAATGTCTCCGGACGAATTTATCAAGACCTTGGAAAAAACCATCTCTGAAAAGAGTAAGGGAGACGGCGATGCTATCCGTCATTTAGAAGCTGAGGAATTGGCTGATGAGAATCAGCTTTCAGAAGAAGATACACCGAATCATCCAGTAGATACACGGTATATTTATTATATCCTCCAGTTTTCTCAGTTAGAAGAAGTGATTCGGTTTACAAAAACAGTTCATTATGCGGTCGAGACTTCGGAACTTTATAAAATGGACGGGGTTTACTATTTAACCGTCTTGATTGATTTGGAAGGGTGCCCGCAAGATTATCCAGGTTGGCTCTTGGCAACCATGCGTGAATATGCGGAAGATACAGATACTACTAGAGCTGTCCTCCAGGAACATGGCCATCTCTTGCTCGTCTCAGATGCTATTCACGAACTTCAAAAGGTTAATTTGGTATGATTACTTTTCCATTACAATTTATCCTGGTCCTGATTGCAACTTTTTTGATCAGTTTGATTCTAACTCCCTTTGTGAGGTTACTGGCCTTTAAAATAGATGCCGTAGACTATCCAAATGCGCGTCGGATCAATAAAAAACCCATGCCCAGCGCTGGTGGTTTAGCCATTCTTCTTGCTTTCACCATTGCAACCGTGGTATTGCTACCGATGATTACCAAAGGCTATGTAGCTAAGACATCATATCTGACCTATACTTTACCAGTTGTTGTTGGAGGATGGATCATTGGCCTGACTGGTTTAATCGATGATATAAAAGAATTATCACCGCGGTTAAAGATGTTGGGGATTTTCCTAGGGGCCAGTGTGATCTGGTTCTTTACAGATTTTCGCTTAAATGATTTCAAGATCCCTTTTGGAGGGCCATTTCTTCATTTTGATCCCTGGTTGTCCTATATTTTAACAGTCATTTGGATCATTTCGATTACCAATGCAGTCAATTTGATTGATGGTTTGGATGGCCTGGTCAGTGGGGTTTCGATTATTTCCTTGGTGACGATGGGGATTGTTTCTCATTTCTTTCTCCCAGTGCCCAATCTCTTTCTGACTATGACGATTTTTGTCTTAGTCATGGCCATTGCTGGTTTCTTCCCCTTTAATTATCATCCAGCGATTCTTTATTTAGGGGATACAGGAGCCCTCTTCATTGGTTTTATGATTGCTGTTTTGTCCTTGCAAGGTCTTAAGAATGCGACGGCTGTTGCAGTTGTTACGCCGATGATTATCTTGGGAGTTCCCATTACGGATACCTTTTTAGCGATTGTTCGTCGGACTCTCTCTGGTCAGAAGTTCTATGCCCCAGACCGGAATCACTTGCACCATCGCCTACTTTCTTTGGGCTTAACGCATCGTGGAACCGTCTTGGTCATCTATGGGATTTCGATGATTTTTGCTATGATTTCTCTTCTATTGAATATTTCGACTCGTATTGGTGGCGTTCTGCTTGTCATCGGTTTGGTATTAGGAGTTGAATTATTAGCAGAATTGATTGGAGTCCTAGGTCCGAACCATAGTCCGCTCCTAAATTGCTTACGCTATATAGGAAATTCTGCCTATCGAGAGGAAGTTCGACAAAATAGAAAAAATAAGACTAAATAAGAACGATTCTAAACACCAGAAAAGCCTTTTAGGCTTTTTTTTGTTATACTAGATAAGACAAAACTCTATAGCAGAAAGGAATACAAATGTCAGTATTAGAGATTAAAGATCTTCATGTAGAAATTGAAGGCAAGGAAATTTTAAAAGGCGTGAACTTGACCCTTAAAACAGGGGAAATCGCAGCCATCATGGGACCTAACGGGACAGGGAAATCCACCCTATCTGCAGCGATCATGGGGAATCCAAACTATGAAGTGACCAAGGGTGAGATTCTATTTGATGGAGTGAATATCCTTGAATTGGAAGTGGATGAACGTGCTCGCATGGGCCTTTTCTTGGCTATGCAATACCCATCAGAAATTCCAGGAATTACCAATGCTGAATTCCTTCGTGCAGCCATGAATGCAGGCAAAGAAGAGGACGAAAAAATTTCTGTTCGTGATTTCATCACAAAATTGGACCAGAAAATGGAACTCCTCAATATGAAGGAAGAGATGGCAGAACGCTATTTGAACGAAGGTTTCTCAGGTGGTGAGAAGAAACGCAATGAAATTCTGCAATTATTGATGTTGGAACCGAAGTTTGCCCTCCTTGATGAGATTGACTCTGGTTTGGATATCGATGCCCTTAAAGTAGTTTCAAAAGGGGTCAATGAAATGCGTGGCGAAGGTTTTGGTGCCATGATCATTACCCACTACCAACGTCTTTTAAACTACATTACTCCTGATGTGGTTCACGTGATGATGGAAGGTCGTGTTGTCCTTTCAGGTGGCCCTGAGCTTGCTGTGCGTTTGGAGCGTGAAGGATACGCGAAATTAGCAGAAGAGTTAGGTTACGACTACAAAGAAGAACTCTAATCTTGTGTCCAAAACTGAACAGGATCTTTGAGGAGGAGTAAATGACCAAAGAAAATATCAAACTTTTTTCAGAAATGCATGCAGAGCCCCAATGGTTGCAGGACTTGCGTCAGAAGGCTTTTGATAAAATTGATGATTTAGAACTACCCGTGATTGAACGCGTGAAATTTCATCGTTGGAATCTTGGCGATGGAACGATCACAGAAAGTGAGCCGCTCACGGCTGTGCCAGACTTTACTGCGATTGACAATCAATTAAAATTGGTTCAGCATGGAACCCATACAGTATTTGAACAGATTCCAGTTGACTTGGCCAACCAGGGAGTCATCTTTACAGACTTCCACTCAGCCCTGGAAGTAATTCCAGAGGTCGTAGAGGAATTTTTCATGTCATCCGTTAAATATGATGATGACAAGTTGGCAGCCTACCACACAGCTTATTTCAATAGTGGAGCTGTTCTCTATATTCCAGATCATGTAGAAATCGCGGAGCCAATCGAGGGTGTCTTCTACCAGGATAGTGATAGCGATGTGCCATTTAACAAGCACATCTTGATTATCGCTGGTAAGAACAGTAAGCTTAGTTACCTTGAACGGTTAGAGTCACGTGGAGAAGGTAGTGCTAAGGCAACTGCTAATATCACAGTAGAAGTCATTGCCCGTTCGGGTGCGCAAGTGAAGTTTGCTGCGATTGATCGTCTTGGTGAGAATGTCACTGCCTACATTAGCCGCCGTGGGAAACTAGGCAAGGATGCTAGCATTGACTGGGCAATCGGTGTCATGAACGAAGGAAATATCGTTGCTGACTTTGATAGTGACTTGATAGGAAACGGCAGCCATGCAGACCTGAAGGTCGTAGCCCTATCTAGTGGTCGTCAGGTACAAGGGATTGATACCCGTGTAACCAACTATGGTTGCAATTCGGTAGGGAACATTCTCCAACATGGTGTCATTCTTGAAAAGGCAACCTTGACCTTCAACGGGATTGGCCACATTATCAAGGGAGCAAAAGGGGCAGATGCCCAACAAGAAAGCCGTGTGTTAATGCTTTCTGACCAAGCTCGTTCCGATGCTAACCCAATTCTTTTGATCGATGAAAATGATGTGACTGCAGGTCACGCGGCTTCTATCGGTCAGGTAGATCCAGAAGACATGTACTACCTCATGAGCCGTGGCTTGGATCAGGCAACTGCAGAACGCCTAGTGGTTCGTGGTTTCCTTGGATCAGTGATTGTGGAGATTCCAGTCCAAGAAGTTCGTGAAGAAATGATCCAAACCATTGAAGATAAATTATTGAAGAGATAAACATGATAGATGTCGAAAAGATTCGGAAAGATTTCCCGATTTTAGATCAAATAGTGAATGATGAGCCACTTGTCTATTTAGATAATGCAGCGACGACACAAAAACCAAAAGCTGTCTTAGAGGCGGTGAATCGCTATTACCAAGAGGATAACGCCAATGTTCACCGCGGGGTTCATACCTTGGCGGAACGGGCGACCGCGTCCTATGAAGCAGCAAGAGAAACGGTCCGTCGTTTTATAAACGCTTCCTCGACCAAAGAGGTCTTGTTTACGAGAGGGACCACGACAGGCTTGAACTGGATTGGGCGGTTTGCAGAGGAAATCCTCGAAGAGGGGGATGAGGTCCTCATCTCTATTATGGAACACCATTCCAACATCCTTCCTTGGCAGGAAGCTTGTCGGAAGACAGGGGCGAAGTTGGTCTATGCCTACTTGAAAGACGGTGGTCTGGATTTAGAGGATTTCCGAGAAAAATTGACAGATCGAACCAAGTTTGTTTCCATTACCCATGCTTCTAACGTTCTCGGGGTGATCAATCCTATCCAGGAACTCGCTCAATTAGCCCATGAAAAAGGTGCTATTATGGTAGTGGATGGGGCCCAATCAGTCCCCCATATGAAAATTGATGTTCAAAAACTAGATGCAGACTTCTTTGTCTTTTCCGGACATAAAATGGCTGGACCGACAGGAATTGGAGTCTTGTATGGAAAAGAGCACTATCTCAACCAAATGTCACCTGTTGAATTTGGTGGGGAAATGATTGACTTTGTCTATGAACAATCCGCAACTTGGAAGGAACTCCCTTGGAAATTCGAAGCAGGGACTCCAAATATGGCTGGCGCTATTGGTTTAGCTGCGGCGATTGATTATTTAGAGGCTATTGGCATGGATGCCATTGAGCATCACGAGCAAGACTTGATTGCCTACGTCTTTCCCAAACTTCAAGCAATTGAAGGCTTGAAAATCTATGGCTCCCAAGATTTAGCGAAACGCTCTGGGGTGATTTCCTTCAACTTAGGGGATCTGCATCCTCATGATCTTGCGACTGCCCTGGATTATGAAGGGGTTGCCGTTCGGGCAGGCCACCATTGTGCTCAACCTTTGATCCAGTATTTGGAGGTTCCAGCGACTGCTCGGGCTAGCTTTTATCTCTACAATACAAAGGAAGACTGTGATAAGCTTGTAGAAGCGCTGATAAAAACAAAGGAGTTTTTCAATGGCACTTTCTAAATTAGATAGCCTCTATATGGCTGTAGTAGCTGACCATTCAAAAAATCCCCATCACCATGGAAAGATTGAAGGGATTGAACAAATCAACTTAAACAATCCAACTTGTGGCGATGTGATTAGTTTGTCTGTTCAGTTTGATGATGAAGGAGTAATCAAGGACATTGCCTTTGTCAACTCAGGTTGTACGATTTCGACGGCTTCTGCTAGTATGATGACGGACGTTGTCCTAGGAAAATCCAAAGAAGAAGTGCTAGAGTTGGCGACTATTTTTTCAGAAATGGTCCAAGGCAAAGAAGATACCTGTCAAGACCAGTTGGGAGATGCAGCCTTTTTAGCTGGGGTTGCTAAATTTCCACAACGGATCAAGTGCTCGACCCTGGCTTGGAATGCTCTCAAGAAAGCAATCGATGCTCAAGCCTAATGATAAATAAAAGTGATGAAGATTCAAGTCTGTTTTTTAACCGAGCTTCTGGTGAGAAGTGCTATCAACATTCGGCTGCTGATGATCCAGATTAGAAAAAGTAATCACATGTAAAGAGCGCTAAAAAGAAAATGAAAGGAAAGATATGACAGAAGAAAGAGTAGAACCAAAACCAATTGATCTTGGTGAATATAAATTTGGCTTTCACGATGATGTAGACCCAATCTTGTCAACAGGAAAAGGGTTGAATGAATCGGTTATTCGCGAGTTGTCTGCTGCGAAAAATGAGCCGGAATGGATGCTGGAGTTCCGTTTGAAGTCTTATGAAGCATTTAAAAAAATGCCGATGCAAACTTGGGGAGCAGACTTGTCAGATATTGATTTTGATGATTTGATTTATTATCAAAAACCATCTGATAAACCTGCACGTAGCTGGGATGAAGTGCCTGAAAAAATTAAGGAAACATTTGAACGGATTGGTATTCCAGAAGCAGAGCGTGCTTACCTGGCCGGAGCAGCTGCTCAGTATGAGTCTGAAGTAGTTTACCATAACATGAAGGAAGAATTCCAAAAGCTCGGAATCATTTTTACCGATACAGATTCGGCTTTGAAGGAATATCCAGACTTGTTTAAGCAATACTTTGCTAAGTTGGTACCTCCAACGGATAATAAGTTGGCAGCCCTCAACTCAGCTGTTTGGTCAGGTGGAACCTTTATCTATGTGCCGAAGGGTGTTATGGTCGATGTTCCTTTGCAGACCTACTTCCGGATCAACAATGAAAATACAGGTCAGTTTGAGAGAACTTTGATTATTGTTGACGAAGGCGCTAGCGTCCACTATGTAGAAGGATGTACAGCACCGACTTATTCAAGCAATAGCCTGCACGCAGCCATTGTCGAAATTTTTGCCTTGGATGGCGCTTATATGCGTTACACGACCATCCAAAATTGGTCCGACAATGTCTATAACTTGGTAACCAAACGGGCCAAAGCAACCAAAGATGCGACAGTTGAATGGATCGATGGAAACCTCGGAGCTAAAACGACCATGAAATACCCGTCTGTTTATCTGGATGGAGAAGGCGCGCGTGGGACTATGCTTTCTATCGCCTTTGCAAATGCGGGGCAACACCAAGATACAGGTGCTAAAATGATCCATAATGCTCCACATACCAGCTCTTCAATCGTCTCAAAATCCATCGCGAAAGGTGGAGGGAAGGTTGACTACCGTGGACAAGTGACCTTTAATAAAGATTCAGCGAAATCTGTCAGTCACATTGAGTGTGATACCATTATCATGGATGACTTATCTGCATCAGATACCATTCCATTTAATGAAATTCATAACTCGCAAGTTGCTTTGGAGCACGAAGCTAAGGTTTCTAAGATTTCTGAAGAGCAACTCTATTACCTCATGAGCCGTGGTTTATCAGAATCAGAAGCGACTGAAATGATCGTCATGGGATTTGTAGAGCCCTTCACTAAAGAACTTCCAATGGAATATGCAGTTGAGCTGAACCGATTGATTAGCTACGAAATGGAAGGATCTGTCGGTTAAGGAGATAAAAGGAGAAGCCAATGGGATTCCTAAAAAAATTATTTGGTAATGTCGAAAAAGCGAATAAGGGCGAAATTCCTGCAGAAGAAATTATTCCGCCATTTACAAACGATTTAGCTGAAGAAGCAGATGACTATTGGAGACAGATGGAACAAAATCTCTTGATCAATGCTGTGAAGGCTGTTGGCGGTCCTGATAAAGCGGATCGTGCCTTTATGCTAGTGAATTTTAAGCCGGGTCAAGAAACATTTGATTTGTATTATCAAATCGATGGGAAATTAATTTCTTGGCAAGAATTGGATCCAGAACTTGTAGAAAAAATCCGCCTTCAACTCTTGCCTCAAGCCCCAGCTGTATCCCATGCAGTCAATGAAAATTACGAAGCTGCCAATGTTCCTATGATTAGTTATGCCATGCTTCAATTAGAAACGGCGACCATGGCTTGGTTTGGTCGGAAGCTAACAACAGCTACACCTGAAGCTAGCTTATCTTTTGAAGAATTGGTAGCAGGTTGGCGTGCGGTGATTGAACAAGAAATCCCGACTCATCCAATAGACAGCGACACTGCTTTTCCTTATTTCGAAGTTCGATAGAAGTTCTGTTGACGGAATTGAATAAACAAAAAAAGAGGGTGACCTCTTTTTTTGTTTATGAGCATTTATAGTTTTTCGTTGACGTAACGAACAAATTGATTCCACCACACTTTTAAGAAGAAACTTTTTTGGATATTTTCTCCGCTCACCATTTCCATACTAGGGGCTTTACCTTCGATATACCCTCGACCGATGGGTTCTGGATCAGTGTAGGTAAGGGTTCCGAGAGAAGTACCTTTCTTTATAGGAGCGCTAAATGAAGCTTGGCTACTTTTAAAGGTGATTTTAGCTTCTGCTTGGCTTCCTTGTCGTTCAATCACAATGAAGTCATCCTTGGCGACAGCGGTGGCACTTGTTTTTTTACCATCAAGGACTGTTGATTTACTGTTGTTGTAGGCTTCGCCTTTGCTGACAATCAGACTTGCAATAAAGTTTTGACTCACATAATTCATAAGGTTGGCTGTTGCAACAAATCGTGCGTAGGGATCTCCATCGATTGCCTCAACACCAATGACAACAGTGATCATGCGAATACCATTTTGATTGGTAGAAGCAACAAATGAAATCCCCCCTTTATCGGAATTTCCGGTTTTTAGGCCATCCACTCCTGCTCGATAGTTGGGCATGTTTTCCAACATATAGTTGCTGCTCTCCAATTGAATTCCAGCAAATTCTGCATGGGAAAGGGAGGTGATTTTTGTAACTTCAGGATAGTCTTCCAGAAGATGTTTTGCGATGACTGCTACATCATAAGCACTCAGCTTGTTTTCTGTATCTTTCTTTTTGTTTTCCTCATCCTCATCCCCATCAATGATAGATTGGTTCAAACCACTAGCATTCACAATCGTCGCATCTGTAATCCCCCAATCTTTGAGCTTCGCTTTCATGAGCAGGACGAATTGTTCTTCGTTACCAGCTACTTTTTCAGCTAAGGCAATGGCAGCGCTATTGGCGTTTGATACGAGGAGAGCAGTGAGCAGGTCCTTAACCTTGTATTTACGAGCTTCCATGGGGACATTGCTGATTCCTTCAACAGCGGTCAGTTGGTAGGCTTTGTCCGAAATATCTACGTCATCATTTAAAGAGATTTTTCCTTGCTGAATGGCTTCGTAAACGAGATAAGTGGTCAAAAGGTTGCTGATTCCGCCAACCTCTTTTTTCTCATCACTATTTTTTTCGTAGAGTATTTTACCTGTTGTCCCATCAATCGCAATAGCATGCTGGGCTCCAAGGTCTAGGTCCTCCGCTCTTACAGGAGAAGTACTGAGAAGGGTAAGAATTATACAAAGAAGTAAAGTGATTATTTTTTTCACGTTTGAATCCTCGATTGTTTTTTGTCTCTACTATTGTATCATAAAAGAAGGCAACTGCTTTAATCCTATTTTCACCTTCACTTAATTTAAAACTCTATAAGTAAATTGTAAAGATAGTTGGTAAAATGGAAGAAATAGTGTATAATGGTAGAAAACCTAACATAAGGAGATAGTGATGAAAGTAAATAAACGGTTTGTACTGGCCGGTGTTTCTCTAGCCAGCGCTCTTCTATTAACAGCATGCGGTGGTGGAAGCAGCAATCAATCTACTTATTCTTATATTTATTCAACGGATCCAAATACTTTGGACTACATTGCATCGACTCGTACAACGACGTCTGATATTACAAGTAACCTTGTTGATGGTTTGTTAGAAAATGATAAATATGGAAATTTAATCCCAAGTTTGGCAGAAGACTGGACAGTTTCAGAAGATGGCTTGGTCTATACCTATAAACTTCGAAAAGATGCTAAATGGTACACCAGTGAAGGGGAAGAATATGGTGCTGTAACAGCTCACGATTTTGTGACAGGAATCAAACATGCTGTGGAATCAAAATCAGAAGGTCTCTTCTTAATCCAAAACTCCATTAAAGGTTTGGATGCCTATGCCAAGGGTGAAACAACAGATTTTAAGACAGTTGGCGTGAAAGCTCTAGATGATTACACCGTTCAATATACCTTGGAACGCCCAGAAAGCTTTTGGAATTCTAAGACGACATCAGGCGTCCTTTTCCCAGTTAACGCAGCGTTCTTAGAATCTCAAGGAAAAGACTTTGGTTCTTTAAAACCAAGTAGTATTCTCTATAACGGTCCCTATTATTTAAAGAATTTAACTTCAAAATCTCAAATTGAACTTGTAAAAAATAAAGAATACTATGATGAAAAGAATGTTCATATTGATAATGTGAGGTTGACTTACAATGATGGATCAGATCCAGAATCAGTCATCAAGAAATTTGAGAATGGACAATATTCATTTGCGACGGTAATGCCAAATAGCTCCACTTATAAGAGTGTGAAAAAGAAATTTGGTGATAATATTGTTTATGGTGTTCAATATGGTACATCTTACTATCTAGGCTTCAACATCGATCGTCAGAAGTATAACCATACAGCCAAAACGACAGATGCTCAAAAATCGTCTACAAAACAAGCGATTTTAAATAAGGATTTCCGTCAAGCTGTCAACTTTGCCTTTGACCGTGAAGCCTATGCTGCACAAACATCTGGCGCAGATGCAGCGACCAAGATTCTTCGAAACACCTTGGTTCCACCGACTTTTGTTCAAGTAAATGGCGAAGAGTTCGGTAAGGTTGTCGAGAAACAATTGGTGACCTATGGGGATGAGTGGAAAGACGTAAATCTAGATGATGCCCAAACCACCCTCTACAATCAAGAAAAAGCCAAGGCTGAATTTGCAAAAGCTAAAGAACAACTGCAAAAAGAAGGGGTACAATTCCCAATTCATTTGGATTACGTTGTCAGTCAGACAGATAACAGCCAGGTACAACAAGCTAGCTCCTTCAAACAATCCGTAGAAGCTGTTCTTGGTGCAGACAATGTTGTCGTAGATATTCAGAAATTATCTGATGATGACTTTAACAATATTACCTACTTTACAGACACTGCTGCTGAGAAAGATTATGACCTTGCAGGCGGAGGATGGGTTCCAGACTACCAAGATCCATCTACTTATTTAGAGAGTTTAAGTCCTGTTAACGGTTCTGTTTTCTACTATCTAGGTGTGGATGCAGGTTCAAACAGCCCTGCTATTACAGCAGTTGACTTTGGGAAGTATGCAGAGCTCTTAAAAGATGCCAATGCAGAAGTGAGTGACCAAGCTGTACGGTATGAGAAATACGCAGCCGCTCAAGCATGGCTAACCGATAGTTCGTTGATCTTACCAACTGTTTCAAATGGTGGAACGCCAATGTTGCAACGGACTGTCCCATATAGTCGTGCTGCTTCATGGGTTGGAACAAAAGGTACAGGAACCAACTATAAATATCTTGAACTTTCAGAAGAAGTCATCAAGACAAAGGATTACGATGCAAGTAAAGAAAAATGGTTGAAAGAAAAGGCTGAATCCAATAAAAAAGCCCAAGAAGAATTAAAGAACCACATCGAATCGAAATAGCTGGGATAGTAAGAACGCATAAGTTTAAGTAGGGGAAGGAGCCACTAAAAAGGATTGATTTTTTAGACAGTCCTCCGCTTAGTGGCTCCTTTCACTTGCCAAATATTCAGAAAATTTAGTTTACTTTTTGTCTCACTTATGCTATAATTCTATCTAAATTCAATAAAATGGAGACTCAAAATGAAAAAAAGTAAAGTTTTTGCATTTGCCGGAGTAACATTGCTCGCAGCAACTTTCCTTGCAGCATGTTCTGGCTCAAAAGATAGCAAGTCTGCATCAAAAAAAGATACAACATATGGCTATGTTTATACAGATGATCCAACAACTTTGGATTACACTGTATCTTCAAAAGCTTCCGTACACGATATTACAACAAACGGTGTAGATGGTTTGTTGGAGAACGACAAGTACGGAAACCTTGTACCATCTATTGCTGAAGATTGGTCTGTTTCAAAAGACGGTTTGACCTATACTTATAAAATCCGTAAGGGTGTTAAATGGTATGATGCTGACGGTGAAGAGCATGGTGAAGTAACAGCTCATGACTTTGTTACTGGATTGAAGCATGCGGCAGATAAAAAATCAGAATCTCTTCCATTGGTAAAAGACTCAATCAAAGGATTGAAAGACTACTCAGAAGGAAAAATTTCAGACTTCTCTGAGGTTGGGGTCAAAGCAGTAGATGATTATACACTTGAGTATACTTTGAACCAACCAGAAACTTTCTGGAATTCAAAAACAACTAATGGTGTTCTTTTCCCAATTAGTACAGATTTCTTGAAGAGCAAGGGTGATGAATTTGGTCAGCCAGGTAATGTCAAATCAATCTTGTTCAATGGTCCATTCCTTTTGAAATCAATCACTTCTAAATCAGAAATCACTTTTGAAAAGAACGAAGATTACTGGGATAAAGACAACGTTCATATCGACAAGATTAAATTGTCTTATTATGATGGATCAGATCAAGATTCCTTGGCGCGCGGTTTTAGCGATGGTTCATATACCAAGGCGCGTCTATACCCTGCTAGCTCTAACTTTGCATCTGTTGAAGAAAAATACAAAGATAATATCTACAACACACAGCCTGGTTCTGGTGTAGCAGTTTTAGGTTTCAACATTGACCGTCAAGCCTACAACCATACTTCTAAGACGTCAGATGACCAGAAATCTTCTACTAAGAAAGCTATCTTAAACAAGAATTTCCGTCAAGCGATCACCTTTGCCTTGAACCGTGAGAATTATTCAGCGCAAGTCAATGGTAAAGACTATGCTAAGGCTGCTATTCGGAATATGTACACCGCACCTGCCTTTGTTCAAGTAAATGGTAAAGACTTTGGTGATGTAGTAGCAGACAAGTTGCAAACTTATGGAGATCAATGGAGCGGTGTGAATCTTGCAGACGGTCAAAACGGACTCTATAGCAAGGAAAAAGCAAAAGCTCAGTTTGAAAAAGCAAAAGCTGAACTCCAAAAAGATGGTGTTCAATTCCCAATCCACTTGGATGTTCCGGTTGCACAAAACTCAACAAACTTTGTGTCACGGATGCAATCCTTCAAACAATCAGTTGAAGAAACACTTGGTACAGAAAACGTTGTTGTGGACCTTCAAATGATGGACCAAGATGAAGTCTTGAACATTACATTGAACGTACCATCAGCTGCAGAAACTGACTGGGATCTTCAAGGGCTTGTAGGATGGAACCCAGACTACGATGACCCATCTACTTACCTTGATACCTTGCAACCATCTTCACCAGACCAAACTAAGACTTACCTTGGATTTGCTGGTGGTGTCGATAATGCCTCTGCTAAGGCTGTTGGCTTAGATGAATATGCGAAATTGCTTGATGATGCAGAAAAAGAAACCCTAGACGTAGTAACACGTTACGACAAATTTGCAGCAGCGCAAGCTTGGTTAACAGATAGCGCATTAGTGATTCCAACTATGACAAGCTCTGGTGCAGCTACAGTTGTTTCAAAAGTGGTTCCATTCTCTGAACCTTCCTCACAAACAGGTAACAAAGGATCAACTTATTTCAAATATGTTGAAGTTCAAGATGAACCTGTCACTAAAAAACAATATGATCAAGCACGTGAAAAATGGTTGAAAGAAAAAGCTGATTCAAATAAAAAAGCTCAGCAAGAACTAGAAAAACACGTTAAATAATCACCTTCATCAGAACTTTCTCTAATAGGGGAGAAAGTTCTTTTGAACATTAAAGGAACGGAATATGAAAAAATATATATTTATGCGTATTTTACGTTCGTTAGTGTCGATCTTTTTAGTTACGACATTGACGTATACAATTATTTATACGCTAACCCCAAGAAATTTAATTTTCAAAAACGACCCTAACTACAATAAGATTGCAAAGACTAAGGATTCTAAAATCAATTATGAAAACACAGTCTATGATCGTATGGGGTATATAGAATATCTTGATTCAAAAGCTTTGAAAGAAAAAGCAAGCAAGGAAGACTCATCAGTAACTGTAGAGCCTACTAAAGAAAATGAAAAGATCTACAAAAAGTACATTTCTAATCTTGGAAATGGCTGGGTATTGAAACGTTTCCCTGAAAACAAAGGCTTTTACGCAACTCGTGAAGTCCCTGTCTTTGAACGTGTTATTGGATTCTACGGCAATCTGATTCAGATTGATCATCCAAATGTCATCAAAGATGCTTCAAATCCAAAACTTGAACGCTATATTCGCATTGAAAATGACCCAGCTATTGGTTGGTCAGTAGTTGGTTCGGGGACTAAACATAAATATCTTTTGTATTTCAATGGTCAATTCCCGTTCATTCATCAAAATTTTGTATCGTTAAACTTGGGTGAATCTTATCCAACTTATTCAAATACGCCGGTTCTTCAGGTTATTACACAAGGACAAGGTACTACTAAAAAGAGTGAAGTAAACTTCCCAACAGGGAAAAAAGAATCTTCTATCGATATCTACTCACGTACTTACAAATCACCAAGCAAGGCAGATGCTCAAGATATTGCCCGCTTTGGTGAAGGAGATGCTTATACAGCAACTTTGAGTAACTATGAAAATCCATCCATGATTGTGAGCTCTTCTATTATCGGCTTGATCGGGATTGCAATTGCTTACTTGATCGCAATTCCTTTGGGATCATACATGGCCTTGTTGAAGAACACATGGTTTGATAGTGCCTCAACAGCTGTCTTGACATTGATGATGGCTCTTCCAACGATTGCCTTGGTCTACATCGTCCGCTTGGTTGGTTCAACAATCGGTCTTCCAGACTCTTTCCCAGTCTTAGGAGCTCAGGACTGGAGATCGTACGTTCTTCCTTCTGTCATCCTGGGACTATTGACCGCTCCAGGTTTAGCTGTTTGGATTCGTCGTTATATGATTGACTTGCACTCACAAGACTTTGTCCGTTTTGCACGTGCTAAAGGACTTTCTGAAAAAGAAATTTCACGCAAGCATATTTTCAAGAATGCCATGGTTCCAATCGTTACAGGTATTCCTGTTCAGTTGGTCTTGGTTATCTCAGGAGCTACCTTGACAGAAACTGTCTTTGCCTACCCTGGTATGGGTAAAATGTTGATTGATTCCATCAAAGCATCGAATAATACCATGGTGGTGGGTCTTGTCTTCATCTTCACCGTTCTTGCTGTATTTGGAGCGATGGCCGGTGATATTCTCATGGTTATGGTAGACCCTCGTATCAAATTGACAACTAAGAAAGGAGGCAAATAATGTCTACAATCGATAAAAAGAAATTCCAATTTGTTGAACGTGACGACTTTGCCTCTGAAACAATTGATGCGCCGTCGTACTCCTACTGGAAATCAGTATTTCGCCAATTTTTTAAAAAGAAATCAACCATTTTCATGTTAGCAGTCTTGGTGGGAATTCTCTTGATGAGTTTTGTTTATCCAATGTTTTCAAACTTTGATTACAATGATGTAAGTAAAGTAAATGATTTCACTGCTCGTTTGAATCCTCCAAGTGCCAAAGCTTTCTTTGGTACAGATAACAATGGTAAATCGTTGTTTGATGGAGTTTGGTTTGGTGCCCGCAATTCGATTATCATCTCTTTTATTGCTACCTTGATCAACGTTGTAATCGGTGTAGTGATTGGTGGGATTTGGGGTGTGTCAAAATCAATCGACCGCTTCATGATGGAAGTTTATAACGTTATTTCAAACGTTCCATTCATGTTGATTGTTATTGTCTTGACTTACTCAATCGGAGCTGGTTTCTGGAACTTAATTTTGGCGATGACGGTAACAGGATGGATTGGGATTGCTTATTCTATCCGTGTCCAAATTATGCGTTACCGTGATTTAGAGTACAACTTGGCAAGCCGTACTTTGGGGACTCCAACTCTAAAAATCGTGACAAAAAACATTTTACCGCAATTGGTATCTGTTATTGTGACGACAACAACTCAATTGTTGCCAGCCTTTATTTCAACTGAAGCCTTCCTTTCCTTCTTTGGATTGGGATTGCCAATTACAGTTCCAAGTTTAGGTCGTCTGATTTCAGACTACTCACAAAACGTAACAACCAATGCGTATCTTTTCTGGATTCCATTGACAGTCTTAGTCTTGGTATCCTTGTCATTCTATATCGTTGGACAAAACCTTGCAGATGCCAGCGATCCACGTACACATAGATAGGAGGAGTAGGTATGACAAATGATAAAAATGTAATCTTATCTGCTCGCGATATCGTAGTAGAATTTGATGTTCGGGATCGTGTCTTAACAGCCATTCGCAATGTGTCCTTAGACCTTGTTGAAGGTGAAGTTATGGCACTTGTTGGTGAATCAGGTTCTGGTAAATCTGTTCTCACAAAAACCTTCACAGGAATGTTAGAAGACAACGGACGAATTGCCAATGGTAACATTAATTATCGTGGGCAAGAATTAACAGAACTCAAATCAAACAAAGACTGGGAAGATATCCGCGGTGCAAAAATTGCAACCATCTTCCAAGATCCAATGACCAGTTTGGATCCGATTAATACAATCGGATCCCAAATTACGGAAGTTATTATTAAACACCAAGGCAAAAGTGCCAAAGAAGCCAGAGAAATGGCCATTGATTATATGGAAAAGGTGGGAATCCCAGAAGCGGAACGTCGCTTTGATGAATATCCTTTCCAATATTCAGGCGGGATGCGCCAACGGATCGTTATTGCTATTGCGCTTGCTTGTCGCCCAGATATCTTGATCTGTGACGAGCCGACAACGGCCCTTGACGTAACCATCCAAGCCCAGATCATTGACTTGTTGAAATCATTGCAAAAAGAATATAACTTTACAACAATCTTTATTACCCACGACTTAGGTGTGGTCGCAAGTATTGCAGATAAGGTTGCCGTAATGTATGCTGGTGAAATTGTAGAATTTGGTAAAGTAGAAGAAATCTTCTACGATCCAAGACATCCTTATACATGGAGTCTCCTTTCAAGTTTGCCACAATTGTCTACCTCTAAAGGTGATTTATATTCTATCCCAGGGACTCCTCCATCATTGTATTCACCAGTAAAAGGGGATGCCTTTGCTTTGCGTTCAGACTATGCAATGCAAATTGATTTCGAGGAACATCCACCAGTCTTCAATGTTTCAGATACACATTGGGCTAAAACATGGCTCTTACATGAAGATGCACCAAAAGTCAATAAACCAGAAATTATTGATAATCTTCATGAAAAGATTAGTGCGAAAATGGGATTCACTACAATCAAGGACTAGGAGAAGGAAATGACAGAAAAATTAATAGAAGTTAAAGATCTAGAAATTTCCTTCGGTGAAGGAAGTAAAAAATTTGTAGCTGTAAAGAATGCAAATTTCTTCATCAACAAAGGAGAAACATTTTCTCTTGTTGGTGAGTCTGGTAGTGGGAAGACGACAATTGGTCGTGCAATCATTGGGTTGAATGACACTAGTGCAGGCGATATTCTATATGATGGTAAAAAAATCAATGGGAAGCAATCGCGCAAGGATGAAAATGAATTAATACGTAAAATTCAAATGATCTTCCAAGACCCGGCAGCAAGTTTGAATGAGCGTGCAACTGTCGACTACATTATTTCAGAAGGTTTGTACAATTATCACCTATTCGACAATGAAGAAGACCGAGTACGTAAAGTAAAAGAGATTATGCATGAAGTGGGCCTTCTAGCAGAGCATTTGACTCGTTATCCCCATGAATTCTCTGGTGGACAACGCCAGCGGATTGGGATCGCTCGTGCCTTGGTAATGGAACCAGAATTTGTTATCGCAGACGAGCCTATTTCAGCCCTTGACGTATCCGTACGTGCGCAAGTTTTAAATCTCCTTAAGAAATTCCAAAAAGAGTTGGGATTGACCTATCTCTTTATCGCACACGATCTTTCAGTCGTTCGATTTATTTCTGATCGTATTGCGGTTATTTACAAAGGAGTTATTGTAGAAGTAGCTGAAACGGAAGAGTTGTTCAACAATCCAATTCATCCTTATACACAATCTCTCCTGTCTGCAGTTCCTATTCCAGACCCAATTCTAGAACGTAAAAAAGTTCTGAAAGTTTATGATCCTGATCAGCATGATTATTCAACCGACAAACCAGAAATGGTAGAAATCAAACCTGGACATTACGTTTGGGCAAATAAAGCAGAACAGAAAAAATATAAAGAACTTGTATAAACATAAGAAAACGAGAAGAACACGCTTCTCGTTTTCTATTTTTTTAAAAAAGAAAAACTTTTTTTAAAAAAATAGAAAAAAGATGTTGACAAGTATTTATGGACGTGATATACTAATATAGTTGTCGCGCGAGAGCGACAAAGACCTTTGAAAACTGAACAAGACGAACCAATGTGCAGGGCACTACAACTGATGTTGTAGTACTGAACAATGAAAAAACAATAAATCTGTCAGTGACAGAATGAGTTTAAGA
>NZ_JWAK01000006.1:0-9558 GCF_001069335.1 Streptococcus sp. 1171_SSPC | reverse complement strand
GCAGTAGTTCGTAATGTAGTATCACCGACTGGCTTGAAAGAAGTTTTAATTCCATCATGGAGTGTAGCAGGAGGTCAGGATGATTTAATCTGGCATAAGGCCACTCGTCAAGCTGACGGTTCCTATCGAGCAACGATTAAGGCAAGTGACCACAAGAACTCAGTTGGACAGTACCAAGTTCACGTTCATTATATTGATCAAGAAAACAAGCGCCGTTATGTTACAGAGACTGTTGTAGAAGTTCAGAAATCAACTCCGACTGCTACGATTACGATCCAAAATAATAACAAGGATAATGGCACTTTCGATGTCATTATCAGTAATGTCTATAGTCCTAAAGGTGTACGTACTGTTCAAGTACCAACTTGGTCTGAGGTAAATGGTCAGGATGATTTGACTTGGTATGAAGCGACTCGTCAATCCGATGGGACTTACAAGGTAAGCGTGAAGGCTTCTGACCATAAGTTTTCGACAGGTACTTACCATGTCCATTTGTACTATATCCAGGGTGATGGTAGTCAGGTTGGTGTTGGTGGCACGACGGTGCAGGTAGAGAACCGGAACTTTGTAACTAGAAATCAGCTCTATCTGAAGCATATTTCTGCAAAAGATGCAGATGGTCAGTTAGGTCGAGTTCTAAAGGCGGCATCAAGCTTGATTGGCGTTGAGACTGGATCTCCAGAGCACCTTAAATTGGTCAGAGATTACAATAGTGTTCATCCGTTGCCAGTAGGTTATCCTGTGAAAAATACAGATGATTGGTGCGATGTGTTTGTCACAACTGTCTTCCAACGCGAAGGGCTTAGTCATTTGATTGGTCGTGAGTGTGGGGTGGAACGCCATATCCAAATCTTTAAACATCTAGGTATTTGGAATGAGAATGGGGCTTCTACACCGAAGTCAGGTGATATCATTACCTTTAACTGGGACCAAGACTCTCAACCGAATAATGGATTTGCGGATCATATTGGAATTGTTGAATACGTTGAAAATGGACTGATTCATACAATTGAAGGAAATTCCGGTTATGTTGGAACCGTAAAACGCAATGTTTACCGTATTGGACACGGGAATATCCGAGGCTTTGCTACACCACGTTATAGATAACAAGCAAGTATCTCGGCATTTTTGCCTAAGTACTTTTCTATAATAGAAAGATAACCAGCTCTGAAAGAGGGCTGGTTTTTTGTATTCTTTGCGGACTTGACAAGAGTGCTAAGTACTGGTATCCCCATCTCCTTGATTAGCTTGGTATTAGCCTTTGTACTACAAGCGGTGGAGCTTATCTCCTTAAAAAGAAGAAAAAATAAGCGCAAGGCTTGATTAATCTTGTCTAACTAATCGAGAGTATAGAAGAGGCACCTAGGGGCCTCTTTTTTGTGTGATAAAAAATACAAAAAATCCTTGACAAACTAAAAAATTAGCGTTATCATTAACTAGTTAATTAACTGTTTAATAAACCAATTAAGAAAAAGAAAGGATTTATACATGTTGGGGAGGAAACTAAGAGCCTTAGGAATTGGATTCATCTGTCTCTTGTTGCTAGTAGCTTGTGGGAGCCAGAGAAGTTCGGGAGCTGGCTCAACTAAAAAGGGTCTCAAAATTGTGACGAGTTTTTATCCTGTATATTCTCTAGTTAAGGAAATTTCAGGCGATCGCAACGAGGTCTGGATGGTTCAGTCGGGCGCTGGGATTCATGATTACGAACCTTCGGCCAAGGAGACAGCCCAGATATATGATGCGGATGTCTTCGTCTACCATTCTCAAACACTCGAATCTTGGGCTGGACGTCTAGATCCTAGCTTGCAAGACTCGAAACTGCGGGTCATCGAAGCCAGCAAAGGAATGGAATTGGATAAGGTCGCTGGCTTAGAAGACATCGAGGATACGGAAGGGAAGGATGCTAAACACTTGTATGACCCTCATACCTGGATGGATCCACTGAAAATTGCCGAAGAAGGGAAGATCATCGCCAAAGAGTTGGGAGACATCGATCCAGAAAATAGAAGTTATTATGAGGCCAATGCCCAAAAGCTTGAAAAACGCTGTGAGGCTTTGGTGGCTAAATACCAGCCTCTCTTTGAAAAAGCGACACAAAAGACCTTCGTAACCCAGCATACAGCCTTCTCTTATCTAGCCAAGCGCTTTGGCTTGAAACAATTAGGAATCGCAGGGATCTCGCCTGAGCAGGAACCAACAGCCCGTCAATTGGCTGAGATTCAGCAGTTTGTCAAGGACTATCAAGTTCAAACCATCTTTGTTGAGAAGCATACCTCGTCCAAGGTGGCCGATAGCATTGCCAAGGCGACAGGAGCAAAAGTGAAGGTTTTGGATCCTCTCGAAGCAGATCCAGAAAATAACAAAGATTTCTTGGAGAACCTAGAAGAAAATATGGCTAGTCTAGCGAAAGAATTACAGGAGTAAGTAGAAAGAATGAAGAAAAAAGGAACAATTGGATTAGTAGCAACATTAGGTCTGGGTTTATGTGCCTATGCCTTAAGTCAGCAAGCACCAGTCAAGGAAGACAAAAAGAGTCAGAATCAGGTGCAGTATTTACAAGGAGACAAGAAAAAGTCAGCTAGCAAATCAAACAAACAGGAAGAGAGCATTGAATCCGTCAACTCGAAGGAAAAGACCCAGGCAGAGCAGATTGTGGTTAAGATTACTGACGAGGGCTTTGTGACTTCCCATGGAGATCATTTCCATTACTACAATGGCAAGGTCCCTTACGATGCGATATTTAGTGAGGAGTTGATTTTACGGGACCCCACTTACCAACTGAAACAATCAGACATTGTCACACAGGTACGAGATGGCTATATTATCAAGAAGGATGGGACCTACTACCTTTATCTAACCGATCCGCAACATACGCTGAATGTCCGTTCGGTGGAGGAAATTGCCAAACAGAAAAAAGGAGAGCTGGTTTCAGGTTCGAAAGATAGCGTCCAAAATGCTGGGCAAACTCGTGATTTTAGTCAGCCAAGTCAGGCCCTACGAGAAGGGAAAACAGTAGCAAGTCTAACAGCAGGTGCCAAGCCAAGTCAAGGTGGCTACCGGACAGATGATGGCTATGTCTTCCATCCTGGGGATGTGATTTCTGATACCGGGGATGGCTTTATCGTTCCTCATGGTGGCCATTACCACTTTATTCCGAAGAGCGCCTTATCAGCTGGAGAATTAGCTGCTGCCTTATCTATCTTAAATGGTAGAGGAGGGAAAAATGAGGTAAAACCTGTATTGCCTCCTTCTATCCAGTTGACTGCACCGGTTAATCCGAATCAACCGATTCCAGCACCTGTCACTCCAGCGCTCTCCACTCCTCTTCCCCATCCAACAGTGACGACAGAAGGGCGAAGTCTGGAAAGCCTACAGAAAGAGTTGCAGCATACCCCGCTTTCAGAGCGCCATGTTGAGTCGGATGGTTCTGTCTTTGATCCAAGCAAAATCACCAAATGGACAGAGCAAGGAGTGGTGTATCCGCATGGGGATCACTTCCATTTTATCCCTTATAGTGTGCTTTCGCCTTTAGAGCGGGAATTGGCACGCCAGTATCAAGTCCTCAGGTCTCAAACTGGGACTGTAGCGACAGAAGAAAAGCCAACTCAACCTTCAAGCCCAGACACAAAACCAGTTGATCATGACCAGGACCACGAGAAGGAGGATCCTCATCACAAGCATGACCATGAGGAACATGAAGCCGATCATGATCATCATCATGAAGGCGAACATGATCATGGTTTCCATGCAGATCAGGTCATCAGCAAGGATGACGAGGGCTATATGGTCGCTCACGGGGACCATGCCCATTACTTCTACAAGAAGGATCTCTCACCTCAAGAAATCGCAGCTGCAGAGGCAGTATTAGCTGGTAAGAAGGAAGAGGACAAGGGGCAGCCACTGACAGATGATGTGGCGACCTATTCGCGCGATGCTTCGGATGAAGAAAAAATCCAATACATTAGCCAGACCTACGGCGTCCCTCGGGAAGCTATCAAGATTTCCAATGGTTTCTTTGTCTTTAACAATCCAGACCAAGAATACGATCCAACCCATATCCATCCTTATGCAGTTCGGAAGGAACATGTCCGGATTCCACTTGAAACAGGAAATCCTGAGCTAGACTTTATCAACGAGCTTTATGCAACAGCGCTTCGCTCTGGTATTTCCCCTTATACGATGCAAATCGAGAATGGTCAGTTTGTCATCCCGCATGGGGACCATAACCACTATATCAAGGTGCGCTCAGCAGGCTTGGCGGACTACTTGGCTCACCGTCTGCCGACCATCCAAGCAGCTTACCAGAAAGGTGACTTGGATCAGAAAGCTGTAGAGGACAAGGTCAACCAACTCCTAGCAGAAAGTCGGACTTTGTACGCTTCAGACCCTCTGCAACAAAGACGGATTGAGTTGAACTTGGGTCAATTCTTAGAAACTGTTAAAAACTTCCCAAGCAATTCAACAGCAGGCTATTTGGCCAGTCTTGAGCAAGTTGACAAGGAATATATCCATGCGACCCAGGAAGTCAAACCGAAAGAAGAAACAGCCTTGGACCGTCGCTACCAAGAATTGCTTGAACAAGTTCGCTTGTTAGATACCGAAGCCTTCCAACTCAAGAAAGAAAGCCTCGTTTCTCAGTTGCAGGAAGCCTATACGGCCAAGGATAGCCAACGATTGGAGCAAGAAGGAAAATTGTTGCAGGCCATTCAGGAGATGCAAGATCGGACCGGTGTGACTTCGGTGGACTACCTCAAGTATTTCTACCAAAGTTTAAGCGATGCGCGCTTGACACCAGAATTGCGGGCGACAGCAGCGGACCTTGCTTTGAAGCTTTACCGGGCTCAGGCCTTTGAAGAAGCTTGGGACTCAAAAGCCCATTTCATGGAACTCTACCAAGCCAAGCAAGCCATTGACCAACTAGTGTCTCAGGAAAATGCTCCAACCTATCCAATTGAAAAAACAGTTCTGGATCAAAAGGGAGCAGATGCTCCATCCTATAATCTAGCTGTTTACGACTTCCTCAAGGGGGTCTATGGTGACCTGGATGAAAAGACAGAGTCTCGTCAACGCTCTAGTCTCTTGACAGTACTTGTAGAACAAATCACCTCTCTTTTGCCACAAGTAGAAGAAAGCAAACGTCCTGCCTTTGAAGAACGTTTGGAACAGGTGCGCCAAGAGCCAGATGCTGACACGGCTTTGACAACTGGGAAAACTCTTTTGCGTGAAGTTGGTGAAACGATTGAACAACAAAAGCAAAAGAAAACAGAAGAACCTCAACTTGGAGACGTAGCCCTCTATCAAGAGATTTATAACCAGTTGATCGCTCTCCACCAACAATTGGTCGAAAAAGGAGCCAGTGATGCTCAGTTTGAACGCTTGGAAGCCCTCTTTGATCAACTAGCTGATCCGAAGAGCGACAAGAAAGCCTTGCTACAGGCGATTCAAGCCCTTCGAGATGATTTGCTAGCGGCGCCATCGACAGCAGTGGCGGAAGCAGACAAAGCAACCCCAGCCCCTCAAAGTCCTGCCACGAGTGATCCTAACCTGAATAAGGAAGAAGCTTCAGATCCTGCTCAGACTCCATCTCCAGAGTCAGAAAACACAGAAGTCAGCCCAGTCGCAAGTGAAGAAACGACGGACTAGGACCTATGTAGAAATAACAAAAAAACACAGAATCAATTTGATTCTGTGTTTTTAGATGTAGATAAAATCTTCCGAAAAACTTTCCTTAGGTGAGTACGGACGTCAGCGAACTTYKWHRAAGTTCCATGACTAATTATTGAGCCTAAGGTCTCAATAATTCCGAGTGCTAGATACACTATTGTTTCTAGCACTTTTCTCACAGCGGAAAGTTTCTAATCTTCTTAAATGGCAAAATAAGTCATTTTTTGAAAATCAACTAGCTGTTTTTTGATTACTCTGTAAGGTAATCGATTAGGAGCACCACTCGCTTGGCTCTATGGAGATGTCTGCTCTTTTAATCCTTTTTCAAAACTTGCGGAAGGAGCCTCAACTTGGATTTTTTCTAAGGTAAAGGGGTGTGTGAGTCGCAAGCGGTGGGCATGGAGCATGAGGCGAGGAGCTCTTTCTGGGTTGTAGAGTGGGTCTCCCACAATCGGATGGCCATGGTGAGAGAGGTGGACGCGGATCTGGTGGGTACGACCTGTCTGGAGCTGGCAGTTGACCAAGCTGGTGCGTTTGAAAGTCTTTAAGCTGGTCACATGGGTTTCCGCATAGAGGCCCTTTCGAGGATCAACAATGCGTTTGCGTCGATCGTGGCGATCTCGTCCCAATTTGTCCTTATAAACCAGCTTCTTTTTGGGTAAGCTGCCTAGGATTAAGGCCCAATAGTCTCGTTGGATTTTCTTGTCTTCTAACAGCCGATTCAGGACGGGTAAAACAAAGGGATTCTTGGCAAAGACCAGAGCCCCACTGGTTTCCTTATCTAAGCGATGGACTACATAACAGGTCTTCCCGACATAAGTGGAGACGTGGTTGAGGAGGGCGATTTCATCTGGTTGATTGGCGTGCGTTTTCATGCCTTCCGGTTTGTTCACGATGATGAGATGCTCATCTTCATAGAGGGCTTGGACCAGGTTAGCATCCCCTGCTAGGATCTCCTTTTCTTCATAATCTTCCGGATCAAAGGTGAGGGTCAGTTGGTCACCAGCCTCAAGTATGGATTGCCAATGGACGATCTCCCCATTGACTTGAACATGTTTTTTGGTTCGCAAAAAATGACGAATCTTTCGTGGGATGAGAAAATAATCTTCTAGGGCCTCTTTGACCGTCATGGCGGGCAAGGCACTTGGTATCGTTATCGTATAATGCATAGTGTTATTGTATCAGAAAGCAAGAGGAAAGAAAAGGCGAGAAGGAGGAAGAGGAAGGGGGAACGAGACGCTGAAACCCGCCCTAGAGTAGACTAGATAGCAACCTTAAAGAAAGCTAAAAGCATCCTTTCTTGCGAAGGTCTTTCTTGTCTAGACGTTAGGAAGGTGATAAAATAGGGACTATGAACAAATTAAAAGAATTAATGGAGGAAATGATTCGTCATTTCCAACGAGAAAAAAAACCAAGAAAGATTGCGGAAGAGGTTGAGTTATCAACGGACGGGGAGGAGCAAGCTCCAACCTATAGCCGCTCGGACAAGTCACGGAGAAAATCTCACTCCCAACATCCGATCAGACGTTTTTGGCGCAAGTATCACTTGACTAAGATCTTCCTACTGATTGGCCTGACCTTTAGTCTCGTCGTCGGAGGTTATCTTTTCTACATAGCCAAGACGACCAATGTAGCAGATCTGCAAAACGCCCTCAAGGCGACCACGATCATCTATGATAAAGATGGGAACCAAGCAGGTAGCCTAACGGGGCAAAAAGGAACCTACGTTGAGTTAGATGCCATTAGTGAAAACTTGCAAAATGCAGTTGTTGCGACAGAAGACCGGAGTTTCTACAAAAATAGTGGGATTAACTATGGTCGTTTCTTCCTGGCGATTTTGACTGCCGGTCGCTCAGGTGGGGGATCGACGATCACCCAACAGTTGGCCAAAAATGCCTATCTTTCTCAGGACCAGACGGTTGAGCGGAAGGCTAAGGAGTTTTTCCTAGCCCTCGAGATTAACAAAAAGTATAGTAAGAAAGAAATCTTGACCATGTACCTCAACAATGCCTATTTTGGAAATGGGGTTTGGGGGATTGAAGATGCTTCTAAGAAGTATTTCGGTGTATCCGCTAGTGAGTTGACTCTGGATCAGTCAGCTGTCCTTGCCGGTATGCTCAAGGGACCAGAAATCTATAACCCCCTTTATTCAGTCGAGAACGCAACCAATCGTCGCAATACGGTCCTACAAAATATGGTCGCAGCTGGTTATATCGACCAAGCTACAGCAGATCAATCCGCCGCAGTCGACATTCATGGACAACTGGTGGATGCCTATGAAGGCAAGTCAGAGGATTATCGCTACCCGTCCTATTTCGATGCGGTTATCAACGAGGCTGTCAACGAATATGGTCTAACAGAAGAAGATATCATCAAGAATGGTTACCGGATCTACACAGAGATGGACCAGAATTACCAAGCCAGCATGCAGGTCATCTACGACAATGTAGATCTCTTCCCTGTTGCCGAAGATGGCACGCGGGCAGAATCTGGTAGTGTAGCCCTGGATCCTAAGACCGGAGGAGTGCGGGCGATCGTTGGACGCGTGGCTAGTGACCAAGATGCTGGCTTCCGAAGCTACAACTATGCGACTCAATCTGCTAGAAGTCCTGGTTCTACCATTAAACCCCTGGTCGTTTATAGTCCAGCTGTAGCCAACGGCTGGTCAACCAATAAAGAATTGGACAATGCGACCAAGGTCTACGGCGGTTATACAGTTGATAACTATGGTGGCATCCAAGGTAGTCCGACCGTTCCCATGTACCAAGCCTTGGCAGAATCTCTCAACCTGCCAGCTGTAGCGACAGCCAATGAGTTAGGGCTCAATACTGTCTTTGATTATGGGAAAAAATTTGGTCTCAATATGGACAAGGTGGACAAATCTCTCGGAGTAGCTCTGGGATCTGGTGTGACGACCAACCCTCTTCAGATGGCTCAGGCCTATGGAACCTTTGCCAACGACGGAGTGATGAACGATGCCCATCTCATTACGAAGATTGAAAATGCCAGCGGTCAAGTGGTGAAAAGTCACAGTCAGAAATCAAAACGGGTGCTTAGCAGCTCAGCTAATAAGAAGATGACCAATATGATGTTGGGAACCTTTACCAACGGAACGGGTGTCAACGCAGCACCGTATGGTTATACCATGGCTGGTAAAACAGGAACGACTGAAACAGACTTCAACCCGGATCTCTCTGGTGACCAGTGGGTCATTGGCTACACGCCAGATGTGGTCATTAGTCAGTGGCTAGGTTTCCCTAAGACGGATGAAACCCACTATTTGACAGGGACTAGTGCAGAGACAGCCTCAGTGATCTTCCGAAATGTAGCCAATAGCGTCCTTCCTTATACAGAAGGAACTAGCTTTGACAATGAGGAAAATTCTTACCAGGAAAATGGCATTGCCCCTGTCGGTCAAGAAACAGAAACTGAGAGTCCAGAAGAGGACAAGGGCTTCTTTGATACTGTCAAAGAACGCGCTGCAGGTATCGTAGACGATGCCAAAAAAGCCATCGATGAAGCAGATATTCCTGGAAAAGCACAAAATGCCTGGGATACTTTCAAAGGTTGGTTCGGATTCTAAAAAATAGATGCTTAAAAGATGGGAAGGTTCCTTGCCATCTTTTAGATTGTAGACAAACTATATTTACATAAAACAACGTGGAGATCCTTCAATAAAAAAGTTAATTTCTATTTTATGAAATTATTCAACTTTATCTCGAAACTTTCCGCCGTGAGAAAAGTGCTTGAAACACTACGTTTCAAGCACTCGGGAGTTTTGAAACTTTAGGTTCAAAACAAATTGAACACGGGCTGCGGATTGTGTCAAAAAGATAAGTTCTCCTAGAATCGATAGATTCTGCGTCAAACTTCCTATTTTGACTTTATCCGCAG
>NZ_JWAK01000005.1:0-34302 GCF_001069335.1 Streptococcus sp. 1171_SSPC | reverse complement strand
GACGAAATCGAATTCTAACGAATTACCGATTTCTGTCCCATTCTCTTCCCTGTTCAATAGACAATTGCTCTTAAATTCCTAGTCTTCTACGTGACTTTCTAGTTCTTTTTGAGCTTTCTTATTGGATTCTTCTTTTTCTTTCTTCCATTGTTCACGCGCTTCATCGTACTCTTTGGCTGTCAAGACTTTGTCTTGCAATTCCAAGTACTTGTAGTTGAAGGATTGACCCTTGTGTCCTGTCCAAGCAAAGGCAGCTGAGTATGGAACTGTCTTACGCACACCTGGAGAGGCACCATCTGAATGAATCGGGATCAAGAGGGCACTATCTGTCAACCAAGCCTGAGCCTTAGCATATTTTTCATAGCGGGCATTGACATCTTTGGTTTCATTGTGCGCATCTTCGATCAATTGATCATATTCATCAAAACCAGCTTCTTTGGCTGCGGCATTATTGGTACCCGCATCAAATCCAAAGTAGGCATTGGCATTTTCACCCGTCTTAGAGTTTGTGATATCTAGGTAAGAAGATGGATCGGTATAGTCTGGTCCCCAACCCAAGTTATTGTTCAAATCCCAGTCTTGTTGAGAAGCATTTTCAGCAAAGTAGGTCACTCGTTGAAGATCATCCTCAGAAACCATTTTTAGGTCGATAACAACATTTTCTGACCCTAGGGTTGATTCAATCGATTGTTTAAAAGATTGGGCCTGTTTAACGCCTACAGTATAAGTTGATGCTACTGGAAGATCCAAATGAATTGGGAATTCAACTCCTTGACTTTGAAGTACTGTTTTAGCCTTAGCAAATTCTTCTTTTGCCTTATTTGGATTATAAAGAGTATCTTTTCCATCTGTAACAGATACTCCTTGCCATTCTTCCCCATGTTCTCCTAGATATTTTTCTACCGAGTTACCAAATTCTTTTCCATCAATTTGAACAAAGCTAGGTGGAACAAAAGTATTTCGAATAACCTTATCGGCAGATGCCTCACCATTAGCTTGAGCTACATATGCCTGACGATTAAATGCAAACAAGACTGCTTGACGGAAGTCCTTATTCAAGATTGCTTTCTTGGTTGAGCTCTTTTGAGCATCTGTCGTCTTCGTCGTAATCTCATAAGCTTGACGGTCAATATTGAAGGACAAGTTATAAGTAGAAGATCCTTGGTCACTAAAGACGATGTCATCTTTGTGTTTCTTCTCTACACTCTTATAGTTGGAACCATTCGGAAAGACACGGGCAACCGTAAAGTCTCCGTTATCAAAGCCACGAATCAAAGATTCTGAATCTTGTCCATCATAATAGGTTAGCTTGACCTTAGAAATTTTTACATTATCAGCATCCCAATAAGAGGGATTTTTTTCAAGGGTCACAACAGATTTAGATGTGATGGATTTAATCAAGTATGGGCCACAATAAAGAATACTAGAAGGGTTAGTGCCTTGACCGTAGTCATCCCCTTTAGAATCTAAGAATTCTTTATTAACTGGCATCAAAATGCCCATGGTGGTTTTAGAATTCCAGAAACTTTCAGGCTGATTCAACGTATACTCAATGGTATAATCATCAATAGCCTTGACTCCAACAGTAGAGAAATCTTTGGATTTTCCAGATACATAATCATCCAATCCTTTCACTGACTTCTGGACCAAGTAAAGAGCTTGAGACTTTTTATCCGCAGCATGTTGAAGCCCCGTCACAAAGTCTTGAGCCTTAACTTCTCCGAATTCTTCCCCCTCAGCGGTTACCCATTTAACCCCTTTACGGAGCTTATAAGTGTATGTCAAACCATCCTTTGAGACAGACCAATCCTTAGCAAGAGATGAAATTAAGTTCCCATACTGATCCACTTCTAATAAGCCATCTTCAGCATTTCCTGTAAATTCTGAAGTTGATTGCTTATTGGACAGAGAATAATCTAATGTATCTGGATCAGTAGTGTAAACATAGCTAAAAACTTTTTCACCCGAACTTGAAGATTTCCCTCCTTGTGAGCAGGCTACCAGTGCGCTTACAGACAAAAGTAGAGCGCCGGTGGCTAAGAGTAGCTTCCCTTTTTTCATATGGATCACCTCTGTATAAAATGTTATTCTTCATATTAAATTATAGCACTTTGTGGAAAAATGTAAACGTTTAACTGTATAATATTTCAAAAGTTAAGAAAAATAGTGGTTTTGATTCCATACAAAAAAGCAGTATTGAACTGCTTTTTTGATGATGAATAAAAGCCCCTGACACTAGCTCCCTTTGCTTAAATCCCACTGACCAGGAGGGATAAGAGGGTAAGGAAGCTATTCCAAGAGGCATGCTGAAGGATGGCCCAGTAGATCGATTTGGTATAGCGCAGGACCGCACAAAATAGCAGGCCCGGTACCAAGTAAACGATAAAGCTTGGCAAATCCCAACCATGCTGCCAGACATGCGAGAGGCTGAACAAGGAAGCAGACACCAGCATATCCAGCTTATACTTCTGATAAGATGCCAACGCCGTCATGACCAAATCACGAAAGACTAGTTCTTCCACAATAGGAGCCAGCAAGCAGGCATAGACATAACGTATCAATACCAAGGCCCAGCCTGACAAACCACTAGATACTTCTGCAAGGGCTACGGAATTCTTAGTCGGTGGAAATACCTCTGCAGAAAACATATCCCATAAAAAGTGAGCAAGAAAAACAAGCACAAAAACCGCAAAATAAGAAGCTTTAAAAGTAAATTTCCCGTACAAGTCCCAACGACGACTCTTTACCAAGAGTGTAACGGCTAACCCCCCAATCAATCCAATCAACAAGAGGAGCAAGCCATAATAAGAGTCATCCGATAGGTGGCCCACTAAATCCGTTGGGAGCCCCACGTTAAAAAGCGCAAAATTGATGCAGAGAATCCCTAGTGTCGCGAGTTGAAACGGTCTGTCTGTCTTTCTCATTGCATTCACCTTTCAATCTTACTTTCTTTTTCTACTAAACGCTGGCGCAATTTGCATTAACCAGCCAAAACCGCTACTCGTCGGAGACATTCCTTGATTCCCCCAGCCCGGGTAAATTCCAGAGGTTCCCCAGCCACCGCCACCATATGTTAGTTCAGGACTTCTGGTCGGAGTAATCACCCCTCCAACGGTTTGTTCAAGTTCATTTGTTGTCAATTCTGTTTCTGCATAGATTTTCATTTTTTCTCCTATTCTTCCTATCTAGATTTCAAAACACCATGATCAAGATTGCTATCATATCTTAAATACGAGCGAGCGGTGGTCGCTTCACAAAGCCAGGACGTCCAATCTCAATCTTATCTGACTGACCTGAAATCACATTTGGGCGAGAACCCCCACCTCCTACAATTTGTTCCAATTCTTTTTGACTACATTCTATCATTTCATTTCCTCCAATTTGTATTTGTAACGCTACCTCCTGAGTCTATCAAAAATCGGAGCATTTGCCTTTGATCCTTCTATATGGTTGCATTTTTCAGCTATGTGGAAGGGAAAAGCTATTCATTCAGAAGGATACACCTCCAAATCAAACGAAACGACCAACCATCAAAAAAACCATCGCCAACAGACGATGGTTTCTGTATTTCTTTGATTAGCCTAAGGACTTGACATAAGCATCTACTGCTACAATGGCTTGGGCAATATCAGAGGCTTGTACCTTGAATGGCATTTGATGGATGGTTTCTCCTTCGATGGTGGCTTGTTGGCCAACCTTGAGAAGATCTTCGTAGCTTGCATTTTCAAGATGCATTTCTTTCAGAGTGGTTGGCATACCTATTTGTTGATAGAAACGAATGTATTTATTCAATTCTTCTTTAGGACGATTTTCCAAGAACAATTGAACCAAGGTTCCATAAGCAACTTTTTCACCGTGAGTCAAATGGTGAATGTCTCCAGTGAGGGCAGTAAAGCCATTATGGATGGCGTGAGCTGCTGCCAAGCCACCACTTTCAAATCCAATCCCACTGAGAAGGGTATTGGCTTCAATGATGTTTTCAAGAGCAGGCGTTACAACTTTGGCTTCACAAGCAGCCATGGCTTGAAGTCCGTCTGCAAATAAGATTTCTTCACAACGTTGCGCAATCGCGACACCCGCTAAAGTTTGGTGTTTTCCTAGCATGGTTTTTCCGTTAGCTTGCATCACCGCACGCGCTTCAACCCAAGTCGCTAAGCCATCTGCGATACCAGAAGCGAGCAAACGTTTTGGTGCTTGAGAGATGACTTTGCTATCCACCAAGACTAATTCTGGGTTTTTAGAATAGAAGATATAGCGAGCAAAGGCACCTTCATCCGTGTAGATAACTGACAAGGCCGAAACCGGAGCATCTGTAGAGGCAATGGTCGGAGCAATGACAACTGGTGATTTTAGAAGATCGGCAATGGCTTTTGCACTGTCGATGGTCTTTCCTCCACCAAGTCCGATGACTAAGTCACAGCCGTTCTCTTCTGCCAGACTGACCACACGATTGATTTCATTGTCAGAAGCTTCACCATTGAAGAATACTGGCAAGACTGTAAAGCCATACCGAAGGAGATACTTTTCAAAACGTTCCCCTACGATATCATAGACCACTGAATCACAGAGTAAAACGGGATGACTCCCCAGTTCTAAAATTGGTTTTGCATTTTCAAATAAAGCATTTTCCCCTTGAATGTAACGAGATGGACTTGCAAAATTTCTCATACACTCCTCCTTTATCAAATTGTATTCTTATGATGAACGGCTGACCAATCTGCCTCGAAGTCATCTACTGCTTTTGCAATAGAAGGCATTCCAAAAGCTGCTTCAAAGACATCTGCCCCTGCCGTAATTGCTTGTGTTCCTTCTTTAAATGCTCGATTAACTTGAGCCACATTTTTAAAGGAAGCTGCTAGAATTTTGCTTGATGAATGATCACGCTCTATGGCACTCGCTAACTGAGAAATAACCTGAGCTGAATCAATGTTTAAGTTTTCCATACGATTGTAATAAGGTGCTAAATAGTCGGCTCCTGCCTCAATCGCCAACAGCCCTTGAAAAACAGTATAGATTGCTGTTGCAGTAATTTTGTAACCCTCTGCTTTTAACACTTTAATTGCAGCAAGTCCTTCAGGTGTTACTGGGACTTTAATATAGGTGTTTTCATCGCATTGTTCGCGAATTTTAGCCGCATCTTTCAAAATCCCTTCATAATCTTTTGCGACAACTTGAACATGGATGGAAGGAGAGCCCCCAATGATTTCTCGCACCTTATGGATACGATCAAAAAAATCAATGTCCCCTTCTTTTTTAGCAATTGTTGGGTTCGAAGTTACCCCAGCAAGGGGTAACACTCGTGCCCATTTTTTTATCTCATCTAAATTTAAAGTATCAAGCATAAATTCCATATACATACCTCTTTACTATAGAGTATGCTCTGTCCGTCCAATAATATCATCTTGTGTAGCTCTTGATAGTACATTGAAGAAAGCTGAGTAGCCTGCAACACGTACAATTAAGTCACGGTGTTTTTCCGGATGTTTTTGAGCATCTAACAACGTTTCTCTAGAAACCACATTGTATTGAATATGGTATCCATGTAGACGATTAAAGAACGTACGGAGTAAAGCAATAAGTTTTAATTTATCTTCTTCTTTGGCTAAAGTTTGTGGGTTTACTTTTTGGTTCAGTAAAACACCACCAACAATTTCATCTGTTGGCAATTTAGAAACAGATTTTAGAACAGATGTTGGGCCATGTTGGTCCATATTGTGGGATGGAGAGCATCCTTCTGCTAGTGGAGTTCCAGCATTACGACCGTCCGGAGTAGCTAATGTTCCACGACCTTGTCCTACATTAGCTGAAATAGAAGATGTACCTGAGTAACGGATACCACCGATTGGCCCACGTCCATAGCGAGTATTTGGATATTTAGCAATTTCATCCACATAAATATCGTATGCTTCTCGAACTAAGCTGTCCGCATAGTCATCATCGTTTCCATACTTCGGTGCATCATGGATAAGCATCTCTTGGATTTCTTTTCCACGTTCGCCCTCGTAATCGGTTTCCAGAGCATGCCATAGCTCTTGTGGTGTTAAGCGTCCTTCTTCGAATACCAGTTTCTTGATTGCTGCAAGTGAATCGGATAAGTTTGCAATACCCACTTGTAGACCAGAAATATAATCGTAGACAGCTCCACCTTCTTTTAGGTGTTTTCCACGTCCAATACAGTCATCTGTCAAAGCTGAACAGAGGATATCTGGCACTTCTCTTTCAAGAGATAGGTCGATCGAGTTTTCTACGATCACACTCATGCGGGTTAAGTGGCGCAAAGTCTTGTCCCAAGCAGTCTGCAATTCATCGAAGCTCTTCATGTCTTTAAAATGACCGAAGCTTGGTGCAAAGCGCTTACCAGAAGCAGGATCGATTCCGTCGTTCATCGTGATGAGCAAAACTTTAGGGAAGTTCATATAACTCATACCTGTACAGCGATATCCCCATTTACCTGGAACAGCTGTTTCTACACAACCAATTGCACTGTAATCATAAGCATCTTCTTCAAGAACACCTTTTGAAATAAAGGATGGAATAATGATCTCATCATTATTGAAAGCAGGCATACCGAATCCGAGCTTCATAACTTCAATACATTCGTTCATGAAGCGGGCATCCAAACCAGCGTGGTAACGAACAGTTAAGTTTGGTTGAGGAAGGTGAGTTTGAGCAACAGACTTCAACACCAAATAAGACAATGGGTTGACGGCATCTTTCTTATCACGCGTTTGACCACCAATCGTAACGTTTTGATAAAGCGGACTACCTGCAGATGAGAAGGTATGTGCTTGACTACGTACTTTGTTAATTGTAATAGTCTTAATCCAAAGGTTGGTCAAGCGTTCAACAATACTCTCTTCAGTTTCCCGTCCACTTTCCAAATCAGCTTTAACGTATGGATACATATATTGGTCAAAACGGCCATATGAAAGTGAGTGTCCATTTGATTCAATCTGAAGAATACATTGGATAAACCAAACAGACTGAACAGCCTCTGCAAATGTACTTGCAGGCTCGTATGGAACTTTCGAGCAAATCTCTGCAATTTCAAGCAATTCCTTCTTACGTTCAGGAGTTGCTGTTTCAGCAAGTTGTTTAGCAAGTTCCACAAATCGTTGAGCATAGGTCTTAACAGCATCAACTACGATAAAGATTGAATCGTAAAAATGGTACTTATCAATGCTAGCTGGATCCGTTAGATCTAGGGCTGCTTTAGCTTGGCGAGCTCTTTCTTCAAAACCTTTCAAGCCATATTGCAATAATTTTTGATAATTGACTGCTAAGTGGGCATCTCCTGAATTCATCTTCCCTTCCATACCGAAGAATCCTGTTTCCATATAGACAGATACTTCTTCAGGTAGAAGAGCTCCAGCTCTTGCACGTAAGTTATTATTTTCCCAGAACGGTGCGATACTACGGAGCTGCTCTTTCGTTTCTTCCGTAATATAAAAGACGTCACCATCCCGCTTTTCAAAAAGATCCAATTCCTTCAGAACGAACTCTAAAGTATATTCTGGGAAGATCGGAGCATCTTTATTAGAGGATGCTTGGTTTCCAGCAATCATGGATTCATCCTCAATATAGATTGTCATATTTTCAAGAATCTCTTTCAACATATAGGCACGTTTAAGAACATTTGGTTGTTCCTTATAACGATCATATGCCTTAGTTGCAAGAACAGCACGTTCAGCATCGATGTAAGGCTTCTTGTTTAAGACATCTTCACGATACTTATTCATGCGTTCAGTGAGGCTTCCAAAATATTCTGTTTTAATGCTTGTACTTGCTACTTCTACTTGTTTCATTTTTTCAAAACCTTTCTTTTGAAATTATTTTGTTTTCTTTCGTAACTATAGTAGCATTAAATTTTACGAATTTCAATGAATTATGGATTATACCTATAAATTCTATTCTAGTCGCACATCTGTGCATTCCTAATAAACGCACTATTTTTCAGCTTGTAATTCATTGTTATAAGCAAGATTATCTTGGAATTTAAAGAATGGGAAGTATACAACTGTCGAGGTTGCAAGAACTAGCACTTGAACGAAAGCACCTTGCCAACCTCCAACCATAAATCCAGAAATAATGGCTGGTGTACTCCAAGGAAGTGTCACACCTGAGAATGGATGCATGAACCCAATAGCAATTGAAGTATAAACAATTATCGCTGCTAAAATTGGAACGATAATAAATGGAAGGAACATCACTGGGTTCATTACAATTGGGAAGCCAAATACGACGGGTTCATTAACATTGAAGATTGCAGGAAAAGCTGCAACTTTCCCAAGTGCCTTATATTGTTTTGACTTAGCAGCAAATAACATAGCAATAACCAAACCAAAGGTTATACCTGATCCAGACAAAATAAGGAAACTATCTAGGAATTGTTGGGTTACAATGTGGGCACCATTTTCAACGGATAGCTTCCCAGCTGCCAACATTGATTTATTGGCATCCAGGTTAGAAAGTAGCAAGGCTGTTACTACACCATTGACAACTGATTGTCCATGCACACCAAACCACCACAAGAACGAAATAAAGAAGGCAATTCCAATCGCTCCGTAAAGTGATCCTGTTAGACCTTGTAGAGGAACCTGAATGACATCATAAATCATTTCAATGAAGGTACCGCCACTTGTCACTACTTTTGATACGATATAGACAATCATTGATAGTAAGAAAATCACGAAAGCAGGAATCATCGCTTCAAATTGTTTGGCAATGGCTTGAGGTACTTGTTCTGGCATTTTAATAACAATATGTCTTTGGATAAACACAGTATAAATCGCACCAACTACCAGACCAATAATAATGGCACCAATAATCCCTTGACCACCAAACCATACTTTTGCAATGGCATCACCAATCGGTTCTCCCTTAGCTGGTACATAAGAAGATTTTAACAAGATAAAGAATGAAGATAGGGACAAAACTCCTGCTGGCAAAGGCTCTACTCCACTGTTTTTAGCATATGAATAACCAATGGAGAAGCAAGAAATTAATCCCATGATGGCGAATGTTCCTGAATAAACCTGCATAAATGGCTCTGTCCATGTATCGCCAAATACACTAGCAATAGCCTGGTTAAGACCTTCAAATGGTAATTGCCCAATAATCAGAAACAAACTACCAACTACCGTTAATGGAAGGATCGCTAACATCCCATCTTTAAGAGCAATAATTCCTTTCATGTTTACAAAACGCATGATTGGAGCGATAATTTTCTGAGAATTAAAATTAGACATGGGAAGCCTCCTTATTTTTCTCCTAGCAATTCTAGAGCTAGATTTAGTACTTTCTTACCATCCAACATCCCATAATCTGCCATAGGGATGACAGCAATAGGAATATGGTTTGCCTCACAAATCGCTTTTGATTTATCCAAAGTATAAGCTACTTGAGGGCCCAACAATGCGACATCGATTTCTGGGGCAAAATCTGCTAATTTCGCTTGAGAATAGGCATCGATTTCAGCATCAATCCCTAATTCCTTAGCCGCCACCTTCATATTATTTACCAACATTCCTGTTGAAAATCCTGCTGCACAAAACAATCCAATTTTCATCTTCTTTTCCTCCTTATTGTTTCGCTGAAAGTTCTTTACGTAAGTCAATCATTTCTTTAATCAAGTTAATCTCTGTGATTGAAGTCATTAAGTGATCTTGTGAGTGCACAAACAGAGCTGTAATATCTGTCTTTGTCCCACCTGCTTCCTGGGCTAAAAATTGTGTTTGCAGGTTATGCGCTTCTAGCAATGCTGCATCTGCTTTTGCAATTTCGCCTTCAGAAGATGTAAAATCGCCCTCCTTAGCATATGATAAAGCTTGGTAAATATGCTGTTTAGCATCACCCGCATTTAAAATCAATCCCATAATAATTTGGTCTGCAACAATTATTTCCATGTGCACTACACTCCTTTGTCAATCTACTGAAAGCGCTTTTTCTATTGTCAATATACCATTTATATTTTTGCCGGTCAATAAAAATCGCAACATTTGATTGTTGTTTTTGATTTTTGCACATTTGTGCTTTTTGACTCAAAAAAATAAGGACCGCATTCCTGCTGTCCTATTTTTTAGTAAATTGCTGATCACCATCTAATTCTAAGACTTTTAAGATCGTTGCTTCATCTGTGACTAAATGATTGATATAGTTGGCTTTCAAAACCGATAAAATTGCTTTTGCTTTCTGATCACCGTAGGCCAAAGAGATGGTGTTTGGTACCTTTCTCAATTCCTCTAATGTGATTGATATTGTTCTTTCCTGTAATTCAGGATAAACTGGGATACCTTCTTGATCAAAGAAACGACAGCATACTTCTCCTACAGCATGTTCTGACTCCAATTTCTTAAAATCATTTGATGTCAGCATATCAAACCACTGAGGATTCTTGCTATCTGCATAGCCACCAATCCCTACAGCCGCAACATCCAAACAACGCCAACTAGCTTTCAAATCCTCAAAATACTTAGAAGATAAGATGCCTTCCGTCACCTCAGAATTTTCTTGAATGACACTCGCGTTTATAAAATGACATTCCCCATGAAATTTACTCGCCATACTGTAGATCAGCGTATTGACATGGTAGCGAGCATGAATATGACTGGGACCTCCAGCTAGGGGATAAAACTGAACACCATCCAAGCGCTTCGTTCCAACTTGTTCTACCATTAATCTGAGAGACTTGCCCCATGAAAATCCGACTGTCATTCCATCTTCAATCAAATTACGAAGCATGACCGCACTTGCTTGCGCCAGTCGCTTTTCAAGGCTTTCTCGAGGCTCATCAACTAGATTCGGTATAATCTCAATAGCTTTTAAGCCATATTTTTGTTTGATATAATTTTCTAAATGGAAGAGGCGAGTATCAAAGTTTTCGATTTCAATTTTTACTACGCCCTCTTTCTTAGCTTCTGCTAGCATTCTGCTGACAGTTGTACGGTAGATTCCAGTTTCTGCTGCGATTTGCGATTGACTTTTGTCTTCAACATAGTATAGATAGGCTAATTTAGCAAGTAACTTTTTCCGTTCATCTTTCAATTGGCTTCTCCTTCTTATACTAAGGTTAAAATCGTTTGCGAATCCTCAAGTTTTTCTTTCGCTTCTTGAGATATATTCTTATCTGTTATGACTCTCGAAACTTGTGAAAGTGCAAATCGTCTGACAGTTCCACATTTCCCAAATTTACTTGAATCTGTTAAGACAATCACTTCTTTAGAAACATCAGACATAGCTTGAACAACTTCACTTCTCATCATATCTTTCCCAGTAAAGCCAAGTTCGTCATCATATCCGTCTACCCCTACAAAAGCAAAGGGAACTCTAAACGAGCGGATTAATTCTTTCAAAAGCGGACCTACAGTCACTCTCGATTCTTTTTGAAATTCACCACCAAGTAGGATGATTTTACAAGAATCATATTCCTGAATATAATCTGCAATAAAGTAAGAATTTGTCACAATCTTGACATTCTTTTTTGTTTGGCAAATTTCTTCTGCTAGCAAGGCACATGTAGAGCCCGATTCAATCAAAACCGTGTCGTTATCCTTAATTAATTTAGCAGCTTCCCTGGCTATTCTTTTCTTGGTATCATATTGAAAGGACAATCGAACATTGATATCATCTCCACTATTTAAAACAGCATAGCCGTGTTCTCTATGCAATAATCCTTTGGATTCTAGCTTGTCCAAATCCTTTCGAATGGTCACTTTAGAGACTTGTAATTTCTCAGACAAGCTATTAACATCAATCTTTTCAAATTCCGATACTAATTTCAATATTTCATCTAAACGTTGCATTGTTTTTACCTCTTCTCTATTTTAGCAAATTTTCGAGTGAATTCAAAACAAAATAAACTTTCGTTCGTAATTGAATTAGTTTCTTAAATAATGTATAATGGACTTACTAGATTGATAGGAGAGCAAAAATATGGAACAAAATCGTGGCATAATCTTTAATATCCAACACTTTAGTATCCATGATGGCCCTGGAATCCGAACTACTGTATTTCTAAAAGGATGTCCCCTGCGTTGTCCATGGTGCTCCAATCCTGAATCCCAGCGTGCAAATCCTGAAAAAATGTTGGATGCTGTTACTAAAAAGGAAACCATCACAGGAGAAGAAAAAACAGTTACAGAAATCATAGATGATGTCTTAAAAGACGTTGACTTCTACGAAGAATCTGGTGGTGGCCTTACCCTGTCTGGTGGAGAAATCTTCGCTCAATTTGAATTTGCCAAAGCAATCTTAAAAGCTGCGAAAGAAGTTGGACTTCATACTGCAATCGAAACGACAGCTTTTGTTGAACATGAGAAATTTGTCGATCTCATTCAGTATGTTGATTTTATTTATACAGACCTTAAACATTACAATACACTTAAACATAAGAAGGTTGTCGGAGTCAACAATCATCTGATTATTAAAAATATTCATTATGCCTTTGCTCAAAACAAAACAATCGTTTTACGTATCCCAGTCATCCCTAATTTCAACGACTCTTTAAATGATGCTGAAGAATTTGCTTCTCTTTTTAATTCTCTCGATATCGATGAAGTACAACTTCTCCCATTTCACCAGTTTGGAGAAAACAAATACAAGCTTTTAGGACGTCGCTATGAAATGGAAGGAATAAAAGCCCTGCATCCAGAAGATTTATATGACTACCAGCAAGTTTTTTTAGATCATGACATTCACTGTTATTTCTAATCCACTCAAAAATCCCCAAAGCTAGTTTCAGTAGATTGAAACTTGGCTTTGGGGATTTCTTATTCTTTCACGAGCATCGAGAAAATCATTGCTTAATTGAAGTCGAGACTACTTCCTTTGAAAAAATGATAAATCACTATCACAAAATTGAACTCGCCCTAAAAGCGTCGAGAAAAAGAGAGATTGACTGGTGGACATGGCCCACATAGTCAATCTCCTATTTTCTTCTCGCTTTTTTTACGGGCTTAGTATCTTAGACTACCAAATGATCACGCGGTCTTCTGGTGCACGCCACATGCCGTCACCTTCTCTGACATCAAAGGTTTCAAAGAATTCATCAAAGTTTGGTAACTGAACATTGGTACGGAGTTTTCCTGGTGCGTGGACATCGACACTTGCGAGAAGTTGCATGTACTCTGTCCGAGCTTTCATGCGCCAGATGCGGGCAAAGTTGGTGAAGAACTCTTCTGCTGAGAAATCTTCCTCTTTCTTAGCCGCTTCAAGGGCTGCAGCGATCCCTCCGAGGTCTGCCACGTTTTCAGAAACGGTCAATTTCCCGTTAATCTTGGCACCGTATGAGTCTTGACCTTCGAACTGATCGATAACTTTTTGCGTGCGAGCAGTAAAGGCTTCATAATCTTCTGGCTTCCACCAGTCTTTCAAGCTACCGTGCTCGTCAAAGGAAGCACCATTGGTGTCAAAGGCGTGGGAGATTTCATGGGCAATGACTGCACCGATTCCGCCGTAGTTGGCTGATGACGATTGGTGAAGGTCATAGAATGGTGCTTGCAGAATTGCTGCCGGGAAGACGATTTGGTTTTGTTGCGGATCATAGTAGGCATTGACCATATTAGCTGGCATATGCCACTCGCTTCGATCGACTGGTTGGTTCCACTTACTCCAGACATGCTCGATGGAAATTTGAGCCAATTTTTGAGCATTTTCCACCAAGGTCTTGCTTTCGTCGATGATCTTTTTGGCGTATGTTTCAGGTAACTTTTCAGGGTAACCGATATGTGGTGTGATGACATTGAGTTTGACAATGGCTTTTTCGCGAGTCTCAGGAGCGAGCCAGTCTGCTTTTTCTAAGCGATCCTTATAGACCTCAATCATGGTCGCTACTTTATGCTCTACGTCTGCTTTCGCTTCTGGTGAGAATTTTTCTCCTGCATACCAAAGGCCAAGTGCTTGGCTATAAGGTCCTTCTGCCAAAGCCAGAGCTGCTTTTTCTTTCGGACGTGCTTCTGGTGTCCCTGTAATCGTACGGCTATACTCACCAGATAAGACACGGATTTCTTCAGTCAAGAAAGACGTCCAAGAAAGAGCTGCACTGAGTTTCAACTTGGCATGAAGGGTTTCCCAGTTGGCTGCTGAGTAGAATTTTGGCGCAAATTCCTTCCAGAAGCGCTCTTCTGGAACAATGATAGTATCTGGCGTTTGCCCGATCACTTCTGTAAAGAAGGTATCGAGTGGCAATTCTGGAACCAAGGCCTTGAAATCTGCCCACTCATAAGGATGGTAGAGTTTGTTGTACTCGGATTTTTCTTCGTTTGACAAGACATATTTGGCCAATTCTGCATCGGCCGCAATCACCTTATCCAGGATATCTTTGATTTCTTCCTCTGAGAAATCAAATTTTGCCAAGAGCTTTTCAACCATTTGACGCCAAACAGCCAATAACTCTGGGCCTTTTTCATTGCCTTCTTCATAGTAGGTCGTATCAGGCAAGATCAAACCGAGTGCTTCTCCCCACAAGACATTCATTTGGGCATTCATAAAGTCTGGTGACACGCTAAATGGCATGAGATTTGGTTTGCCAGCTAGCTCATAGGTCCCCAACTTACTGGTATAGTCTTCAAAAGAAGACAAGGCCTTGATTTCATTGATCAAGGGCATAGCTGGAGCCACACCAGCTGCTTCTCGCGCATCAAAATCTGCCACCATCTTGTGGTATTTGACAAAGTTTTGGAGAATACTGTCTTCTGGCAGCTCTTCTCCTCGTTGCCATTTTCCGGTAATATCCAACATCAAGTTTTCGATCTCTTGGATCAAGTCCATAAAACCACCGGTTGACGGTTTGTCATCTGGAATCACAGCTGTCTCAGCCCATTTCCCGTTGACGTAATCATAAAAATCATCTTGTAAACGTACCATGATCTTCTCACTTTCAATCTTTTGTAATAACCTTATCAAAAATAGGTCTATTTTTCAATGATTACAAGTGAGTTAATCTAAATTATTTAAAAAAATTAACTTGACTTAATTTTTTAATTTATGTATATTAATGGTAAAGGAGAAAAATCATGATTCAAATTGAACATCTAAGTGTTGCTTACCAGCAAACACTGGCCTTGGAGAATCTTTCTCTCACCATCCAGGGTCCAACCATCCTAGGAATTCTTGGACCCAACGGAGCTGGAAAATCAACCTTGATCAAGGCTATGCTAGGACTTCTCCCTCATTCGGGAAAAGTCCTACTCGATCAAAAAGATCTCGACCAAGTTCTTCAACGAGTGGCCTACGTCGAACAAAAGACAGCTATTGATTTCCACTTCCCCATCACGGTGCGAGAGTGTGTCTCACTGGGCCTCTACCCCCATCTTTCTATCTTCAAGCGAAAAAGCAAAGAGGATCTCCAAAAGGTGGAAGATGCCTTAAAACTTGTCAATCTCCTTGATCTCGCGGATCGCCAGATTGGCCAACTCTCGGGAGGGCAATTCCAACGGGTCCTAATCGCCCGCTGCTTGGTCCAAGAAGCAGATGTCATCTTTTTGGATGAGCCCTTCGCTGGAATTGACTCTGTTAGCGAGGACATCATCATGCAGACACTCCAAACCCTGAAAAAGGAAGGCAAGACCATCCTGATCGTCCATCACGATCTCAGCAAGGTTCCAGCTTACTTTGACCAAGTCCTCCTCCTTCATCGCAAACTGATTGCTTTTGGGAAAACAGAGGAAACCTTTACCAAAGAGAATCTGCATGCAGCCTACGGGCATGAACTCTTTATAGGAGGTGAAATCAGATGATTGCAGAATTTATCGATGGATTACAACAATTTCATTTCCTCCAAAACGCTCTCATTACAGCTATTGCCATCGGGATCGTCGCCGGTGCGGTCGGATGTTTCATCATTCTGCGAGGCTTGTCTCTCATGGGGGACGCTATTTCGCACGCAGTCCTTCCAGGGGTGGCTTTGTCCTTTATCTTAGGTATCAACTTTTTTATTGGCGCCATCATCTTTGGCCTCTTAGCTTCCATCCTGATCACCTATATCAAGAGCAACTCCATCATCAAGAGCGACACTGCGATTGGGATTACCTTTTCTTCTTTCCTCGCCTTAGGGGTCATCTTGATTGGAGTCGCTAAAAGTTCCACTGACCTCTTCCACATCCTCTTTGGGAATATCTTGGCCGTGCAAGACCAGGATATGTGGATGACCATTGGTATTGGTGTGGCTGTCTTACTGGCGATTTGCCTGCTCTTTCGACCCTTGCTACTTACTTCCTTCGACCCTGTCCTCGCTCAATCCATGGGCGTTCGGGTCAAGGTCTATCACTACCTTCTCATGGTGCTCTTGACCTTGGTTTCTGTCACTGCTATGCAGAGTGTCGGGACCATTCTCATCGTCGCCATGCTCATCACACCTGCTGCGACGGCCTATCTCTATGCCAATAGCCTCTGGTCCATGATGCTCCTTTCATCCGGATTAGGTGCTCTTGCATCCATCCTAGGACTTTTTATTGGTTATAGCTTCAACATCGCTGTCGGATCTTGTATTGTCATCACTTCTGCCGTCTTCTTTCTCATTAGCTTCTTTATCGCTCCCAAGCAGAGAAAGAACAGACATTCCCCTTCGTACTAAGATTAATCTCATAAAGGAGAAAAAAATGAAAAAACTAACTTCCGTCTTAGCCCTCTTTGTGGCTCTCTTATTTGGTTTACTGGCTTGTAGCAAAGACTCTTCTTCCAAGTCCTCATCCGATAAATTGAAAGTGGTCACCACCAACTCCATCCTCGCAGATATGACAAAAAATATCGCTGGAGATAAAATCGAGCTACACAGTATTGTCCCTGTCGGCCAAGATCCCCATGAATACGAACCACTCCCAGAAGATGTCAAAAAAACTTCACAAGCAGACCTCATCTTCTACAACGGCATCAACCTCGAAACGGGTGGCAATGCTTGGTTTACCAAGTTGGTCAAAAATGCTAATAAAGTAGAAAACAAGGACTATTTCGCTGCCAGCGATGGCGTAGAGGTCATCTACCTAGAAGGCCAAAACCAAGCTGGAAAAGAAGACCCTCACGCTTGGCTCAATCTCGAAAACGGGATCATCTATGCTAAAAACATTGCTAAACAATTGATCGCCAAAGATCCAAAAAATAAGGACTTCTACGAAAAAAATCTAGCAGCCTATACTGAAAAACTGAGCAAGCTGGATCAAGAAGCCAAGCAAGCATTCAATAACATCCCAGCAGAGAAGAAGATGATCGTAACCAGTGAGGGTTGCTTCAAGTACTTCTCCAAAGCCTACGGCGTCCCATCTGCCTATATCTGGGAAATCAACACTGAAGAAGAAGGGACACCTGAACAAATCAAAACGCTGCTAGAGAAATTGCGTCAAACCAAAGTACCGTCCCTCTTTGTCGAATCCAGTGTTGATGAGCGTCCTATGAAAACTGTGTCTAAGGATAGCAATATCCCTATCTTTGCAAAGATCTTTACTGACTCGATCGCCAAAGAAGGCGAAGAAGGCGACAGCTACTACAGCATGATGAAATGGAATTTGGAGAAAATCGCAGAAGGTTTGAACAAATAAGATTCCAAACTGATTAGATTCTCAAACAAATCAGTGGCTCTTCCCCCTTCATTAATGTACAATGAAAAGAAAAAAGGAGTCTTTGCTATGACAACATTTTTAGGAAACCCTGTTACCTTTACCGGATCTCAACTTCAAGTTGGCGATACTGCTCATGACTTTTCACTGACTACACCAAACTTAGAGAAAAAATCTTTGGCTGATTTTGCTGGGAAGAAAAAAGTCCTCAGCGTGATCCCATCTATTGACACAGGTATCTGTTCCACCCAAACACGTCACTTCAACCAGGCCCTCTCTGACATGGAGGACACTGTGGTCTTGACGGTTTCCGTCGACCTTCCTTTCGCTCAAGGTAAATGGTGTGCTGCTGAAGGGATCGAAAATGCCATCATGCTCTCAGACTACTTCGACCATTCCTTCGGAAAAGCCTATGGCCTCTTGATCAATGAATGGCATTTGCTCGCACGCGCTGTCTTGGTCCTAGATGCGGACAACAAGGTCACTTACGTCGAATACCTAGACAACATCAACAGCGAACCCAATTACGACGCGGCAATCGAAGCCGTCAAAGCACTTGATTAAATAAAAAAGAGGTCTACGACTTCTTTTTTATATCTACAAAATTCGTTCAGAGACTTTCCTTAAGAGAATTTCTAAGAGTCCTTTTTCTTCAATCCGAAAGAGGACTACTATAAAAACCGATGGAGTCCATTCTGAAGGAGGACTCGCCAGCGTAAGCGTGGGATGCCTCTGAGGAAACTCCGCACACGCTTTGCTACCTGTTGCTTGTAGCTCTTGCCTCCTTGTGCAAAGGTTCCCTTCCGGCTCCAATAGCCCTGCTCTCCACGATCATTCTTCGGAGCTAGATAGCGAACACCTTGCTGATAGAGGACCTTCTTACGAAAAGGTGGATCCCACGATTTGACGGGATCGATATCCAAGTCCTTATGAGTCCGGCCTCTGGCTAAACCATAGTTGAAACTGGCTCCATTGACAATGCCATTTTCAGAAATCTGATTCGGGTCCACTTCGTTGAGAAACTGGCCACCCTGATCCAGGATATACTCAGTATGAAAGTTGAGCAAGACCTTAAAATTCAACTGGGCCTGAGCACGCGATGGGAAGGCGAGCTGGCCGTTTTGATCCACATAGACCTTATTGTGAAGACGAGCCGCCTCATAGGCATCAATCTTAATTCCTTTTGTCTCCTGTAAGTAAGCTTGTAGCGCCTCTTCATCAGTCTGTCCAGTTTTGGCATAATGCTCCCGAATCCACTGGGTCTGGTAGGCAGAGAGCAGATAGCGGAACTGGTGGATCTGGCGTTTTAAGAGCTGATCTCCTGCTTTGCTGGCTAATGAATCCAGAGCAAAAGCTACTTGGACCACTCTTGAAAAAGAAGACCAAAAAGGTGAATGAGGGGGACAATCTGGCCAGAACCGCTTCAGTAAGAAGGCGGTCTCCTCACAGGTTCCCGATAAATCCCGTGGCATGAGACAGAGATGCATAACCCCTTTTAAGAGGGCCTGGGCACGACCTGCCGTCAATCCTTGCAGTTCTCTCTGCCACATCTCTTGGAAAAGAGGGCTGGCAAAGACAAAGACAGAGCGGTAACAGTCTTGCCTTCTTGCTTCATCTTCGCAAGACTGCAGTCGTTTTTCTAAGTAGCTGAGACCTCTGGTCGTCCAGCCCAGTTTTTCTAATTCCCGTCGCTTCATCTGCCCCCTCCTTTCCATATTGTTTTCGGTTTATGCTTCTATACTATCATCTTTCGCCCTCCCAGACAATTCCTATCCACTGGCCAAGCCATTTTGCGCTTTTTTTGATATACTAGAAGGAGCGAAGAAAAGAGGACCCTATGACACCAAATAAAGAAGATTACCTCAAGTGCATCTATGAAATCGGCACGCAACATGAAAAAATTAGTAACAAAGAGATTGCGGCCCGGATGCAGGTTTCGCCTCCAGCCGTGACTGAGATGGTCAAGCGAATGATCTCGGAGAATCTCCTCATCAAGGATAAGACCCACGGCTATCTGCTTACCGAGCTCGGCCTTCAAACAGTTTCCGATCTCTTTCGCAAGCACCGCTTGATTGAAGTGTTCTTGCTCAAAAAACTGGGCTATACAACTGAAGAAGTCCATGAAGAGGCTGAGGTGCTCGAGCATACTGTCTCCGACCGCTTTATCGATAAACTTGATCAGATGTTAGACACTCCTAGGACCTGCCCCCACGGAGGAACTATTCCACCCAAAGGAAAACTTCTCATTGAGGCTTATCAGGACCGTTTGAGCGATGTCAGCGAACCAGGAAGCTATCGTTTGCGAAGAGTTCAAGATAGCTTTGAATTGCTGAATTTTTTAGACCAAATCCAGCTGACCATTGGAGATGTCATTCTCTTCAAAGGCTATGATGATTACACCGGCCTCTATCAACTCCAAATCAAAGACCAGGACATCCAGATCAATCATCTGATTGCCCAACAACTTTACATAGAAAAACATGCCCTTGATTAAAGGGCATGTTTTTTACTTTCTATGGATTTTTCGTATCGAGGATGATAGTCACTGGGCCATCATTAATGAGTTCGATTACCATATCTGCAGCGAAGATCCCTCGTTTGACAGGGACTTCCTTTTCTAACAAATCATTGAAATCATTGTAGAGCTGGCTAGCCATCTCTGGATTGGCTGCCCCAATAAAGGCTGGACGATTGCCTTTTTTTGTCTGGGCAAAGAGGGTAAACTGCGAAACAGATAGGATTTCCCCTTGAATATCCTTGACAGATAAGTTCATCTTCCCTTCTTCATCCGAGAAAATCCGCATTTGCGTGACCTTCCGCACCGCGTATTCCAGGTCCTTTTGGTCATCCTCAGGTCCCACTCCCACCAAGAGCAAAAGCCCATCCTGAATCTGACTATAGACTTGACCATCAATAGAAACCGAGGCCCTTTTGACCCGTTGAATTACTAATTTCATCTTATTATCCTATTTTAACAATCTATTGAGCATTCACTGCTACCTTCAAAGAAAATCGACATCAGACAAGGCAGTGAGATGTAGGCACACTATCTGAAAAGCAAAGGCTGTTCAGTTGCTTTTAGAGCAAGGCAGCGAGATGAAGACAGTACTGTAGTACGGCGAGGCGAGCTAACGAAGCAATAAAAGATAACTGAGCAGCCGATTAGCCGTTGGTACGCTTAACAGAGTACACCTCCGGCACACTCTTAATCTTATCCACAACCGTTGTCAACATAGACAGGTTTGGAATCCCGAAGGAAATGTGGATATTGGCAAATTTCATATCTTTGGTTGGTTGGGCATTGACGGTTGAGATCATCTTAGCCGTGTTGGAGAGGACTTGAAGGACATCGTTGAGGAGGCCTGCACGGTTGAGGCCGTAAATATCAATATGGGCGATGTAATCCTTGGTCGTGTTATTGTCTTCCCACTCGACGTCGATCAAACGTTGCTCGTAGTTGTCTTGAGCCCGCAGGTTCATACAGTCTTGACGGTGGATGGCAACCCCACGTCCTTTGGTAATGTAGCCGACAATTGTATCTCCTGGGACGGGATTGCAACACTTAGCAATCCGGATCAAGAGACCAGAAGCCCCTTGGATGACCACGCCACCTTCATGGCGGACCTTGAGGGTGTCTTTTTTGTTTTCAACCTTGACTTCGCCACCTTTGACCAGCTCTTCAGCTTCTGCACGCGCCTTGGCCTTTTCCTCTTCTCGACGCTCTTCCTCCGTCAAACGATTAAAGACAGAGATGGCTCCGACTTCTCCAAAACCGATGGCCGCAAACAGGGCATCTTCGGTCTTGTAGCTGGTCTTTTGCAAGACCTTGTCCATGTGCTTCTTATCCATGAACTTGTTGGCAATCATATCATGCTCATGGAATTGGGCCATGAGCAACTCTCGTCCACGGTTGATCGAGAGTTCCTTGTCTTGGTTCTTAAAGAATTGGCGGATCTTATTGCGGGCCTTGCTGGTCTTGACGATATTGAGCCAGTCACGACTTGGTCCAAATGAATTTGGATTGGTGATGATTTCAACCTGGTCACCCGTTTTCAGCTTTGTAGTCAAAGGAACCATACGGCCATTAACCTTGGCACCAGTCGCTTTTTCCCCGATCTTGGTATGAATCTCATAGGCAAAGTCAATCGGTCCAGAATCCTTTGGAAGAGAACGAACCGCTCCATCTGGAGTAAAGACATAAATCTCTTCTGCCAGATAGTTTTCTTTGACAGTATCGACAAATTCTTTGGCATCATCCGCCTGGTCTTGGAGTTCCATCATCTCCTTGATCCAGTTCATCCCAATAGCCGATTCTTTGCTATTGACTTGGCCCTTGATCCCTTTCTTATAGGCCCAGTGTGCCGCAACCCCGTACTCAGCAACTTCGTGCATTTCCTTGGTACGGATCTGGAACTCGATGGGACCTTTTGGACCGTAGACAGTGGTATGAATAGACTGGTAACCATTAGCCTTCCGATTGGCGATATAGTCCTTGAAACGACCTGGCATCGGCTTCCACAATTCGTGAATGTAACCCAGCATGGCATAAACGTCACTTGGAGATTCCAGAATGCAACGGATGGCAATCAAATCATAGATTTCATCAAAGCGCTTCTTCTTATCCTGCATCTTGCGGTAGATGGAGTAGATATGCTTAGGGCGACCATAGATTTTCCCATAGAGGTGGCGTTCTGCTGCATAGGACTCGATCTTTTGGACAACTTCTTCTACCAAGGCTTCCCGCTCACGACGCTTCTCCTTCATCATATGGGAAATTTTGTAGAACTCGACTTCGTTCAGATAACGGAAGGATAAATCTTCCAATTCCCATTTGACGCTGGAAATCCCAAGACGGTGAGCTAGCGGTGCATAGATTTCCATGGTTTCTTGAGAAATCCGCTCTTGCTTGTCCTTGCGCAAATGCTTCAAAGTCCGCATGTTGTGCAAACGGTCTGCTAGCTTGACCAAGATGACACGGATGTCTTGAGACATGGCCATGAGCATCTTGCGGTGGTTCTCTGCCAGCTGCTCTTCATGGGACTTGTATTTGACCTTCCCGAGCTTGGTCACTCCATCAACAATCACTCGGACATCGTGTCCAAATTCGCGTTCTAGATCATCTAGGGTCGCGTCTGTATCCTCGACAACGTCGTGCAAAAAACCACAGGCAACGGTCACAGCATCCAACTTCAATTTTGCCAAAATGCCGGCAACTTGAATAGGGTGGATGATATAGGGTTCACCTGATTTACGGAATTGCCCACTATGGCAGTCGACCGCATAAAGGAGAGCTTTTTCTACAAATGCAACATCCTCTCCCGACAAGTATTTTTTGGTAAGGGCAATAACCTGGCCCCCTGTTAAAGGTTCTTCTTTCGGCATCTAGTTTTCTCCACTTTCTTGCCTTCTATTCTATCACTTTTAGCTCTATATGAAAACTAGTCCGATTGACTTTCATGCTATTTGAGGAGCTTCCCAGCACTATCAGCCAGAAATCCCGAACGTAGGCTCCCTTTTTATACAAATACTCCATTTTTTATAAAAAATTCATTAATTTGTAATATATAAAAAATAAGAAAACGAATATATTCTGAACAAAATAAGGTATAAAAGAAACGCGTGAAGATCTACCTTCACGCGTTTTTCATTAATTCTGTGACAACACTCACTGCGCTAAGGGCATAGAGTGGTGCGGTTTCTGCTCGTAGAATGCGAGGACCAAGTCCTGCAAGGACTGCTCCTTTAGCTTCAAAACTTTCGATTTCCACAGGTGAGAGACCACCTTCTGGACCAAAGATAAAGAGAACCTTGCTCCCTTTTTTAAGACCACTTACAGCTTGTACAAGAGCAGCGCTTTCGCCTTCTTTGGCCGACTCTTCATAGGCCACCACGATGCGGTCAAACTGGTCAAGTTGGGCTAGAAAGTCTGCCTTTTTCTCAAAAAGGGTAATGCTTGGAACAAGATTCCGCTTGCTTTGCTCTGCTGCTCCAAGGGCAATTTTTTCTAGTTTTTCAACCTTTTTACCCAATTTCTTGCCATCCCACTTGGCAACTGACCAATCGGCAGGAAAGGCCCAAATTTGACTAGCACCGAGCTCTGTTACTTTTTGAGTGATAAACTCCAGCTTGTCTCCCTTGGGAAAGCCTGATGCGATAGTCACTTGGACCGGCAGTTCCACATTGTCAGCTAATTCTTTGATTAGCTCCAACTGACGAGCCTCCACATTGACCACTCGCGCCAAGCGCTTGATCCCATCATCAAAGACTAGGGTCACCTGGTCTTCTTCTTTCAAGCGCATGACCTGAAACATGTGCTTGCTGGTTTCCTTATCCTCAATCGTGACAGGTGAGCTAGCCAAGCCTTTTACAAAATACTGCTGCATGCTAGCCTCCAATCACACCAGAAATATCCTTGGTCTTCTTGAAGACACAGGCATTCCACTCCCCTTGAATCATGTGGGTTTCAAGGAAAAATCCAGCCGCTTCTGCTGACTCACGCACCATGTCCCACTTGTCCTTGATAATGCCACTCATGATCAGGTAGCCTTCATCCTTAACCAAACGATAAGCATCCTCTGTCAGATGAATAAGGATATCCGCCAAGATATTGGCCACGATGACATCTGCCTCAATCTCCACACCCTTAAGCAAATCGCCTGGGGCTACATGAATGTTTTCCATGCCAGGATTGAGTTCAATATTTTCCTGAGCGACGCGAACCGCTACATCATCCAAGTCATAGGCGAAGATTTCCTTGGCACCTAGGAGTGAGCTGGCGATAGAAAGGACACCTGAACCAGTCCCCACATCTAGCACTGTTTCGCCACCGCGAAGAACCTGCTCCAAGGCAAAGAGGCTCATCTTGGTTGTTGGGTGAGTTCCTGTTCCAAAGGCCATCCCAGGGTCCAGCTTGATAATCTTTTCTCCCGCCGTCGCCTCATAGTCCGTCCATGACGGTACGATGGTCAAGTCATGGGTGATGCGAGCTGGTTCATAGTATTTCTTCCAATTATCTGCCCAGTCTTCCTCAGCCAAGGCAGTCGTTCCCATCTTAACTTCGCCCAGATCCATAAAATCTGTCAATTCTGCCAAGCGAGCCTGCAAATCCGCTTCAACCTCTGCTACATCAACCGTTTCAGGATAGTAGGCGGTCACCACGATTTCTTCTTGCTGCTCGACATCAGGAAAAATCTCACCGAAGCGGTCCACGTTGCCCACATAGTCCATGCTATCTTCGATCGCGACCCCTTGGGCACCTAACTCGATCAAGAGGTTGGAGACTAGTTCCTCACCCTCACGCTTCACTGTAACTTTTAGCTCTTGCCATGTTTCCATCATTAAGATACCAAGCCCGTAAAACACAAAGCCAAAATAGGAAATTCTCTGAAGACGCTTGTGTCTAAGAGAAGTTTATCTTTTTGGCACAGTGTTTAGGGCGGGTTCAGTTTAGAAATTTAACCGAACCATCCTTTCTATTTCTCTATCAATTTTTTCATGTAGACCATATCCATGCCTTCTTTTTCAGGCTCGATATGGGTTTGACGATAGCCGTTTTTCTCGTAAAAAGCAACCATGCCTGCATCCTGTAACACCGTACACAAATCCCATTGTGAAACGGTTGAAAATTCCTCTTCTAGCAAGCGCAATCCTTCAGAACCATAACCTTTTCCTTGATAGGGAGGCAAAATCGCTGCCGTTCCCAACCAAGCTTTCGTTAACTCTTCATTGGTCTGAACTCGTAAAAATCCGATGTTTTCTTCATCTTTTTTTACAAAGTAGTAATAGCTATTGGGACGCTCGACTAGTTTCCACTTAATTCGTTCGCGGTCCTCCAGATAAGGGTCATATTCATCATGGTATTTTTCATAAACAGCCTTAAAGCTAGCTCTCTGAATTGCAATAATAGTTTCTAAATCCTCTGCTCCCGCTCGAACAAGTGTTATCATAAACCTTCCTCCAAATAATCCCTCAATCTCCCCTGTAGCTGAGGCACTGCCTGTTTAGACTTCAAAAATTCCTCAATAGGCATCAGTTTATAGGCCTGTCCTTCATTCCCAAAGGTAATATTGTCAAATTGTTCTTGTCTTAGCTGACCAACCATAAAGACCGATTGCTTGTCTTTAAAGATTACGCTAGGATAAATCTTGCTCCAAAGCAGACAGTCTTCATCTAAATGAATTCCCAATTCCTCATAAACTTCACGCGCTGCGCACTCGAAAGGGCTTTCGTTTCCTTCACGACCACCACCTGGCAACTCCCACATGTTGGGACAAGGGATATCGTCCTTGTCATCACGTAAGATAGTCAAGACCTTATCCCCACAAATCAAGGCAATCTTGCAACCTTGGAAATCCATTCTGCTATCCAATAATTCCATGATATTTACTCTTTTCTATGATAACAATTACTCTCTAGGAAAATACGAGCTAGCTTTCTTCGATTACTTTTTGACACTCTGCATCCCAGTACGCCCGCCATCTACCATGTTTTTTGGCAAAATAAACCGTAAACTCATCATTGACATAATCTGCAACATAGCGAAGATTAGGAGGATTTTCATCAAAACTTAATATCCAAGGATGGAAGTAAAAGGTTTTCTCCCACCTCTTCTGAGTATAGCCGAGATTCTTGGCAAACTGAGGGATAGGTTGTTGCAACTCGCTTTCCAAATGGGACTGAATGGCATTGTCAAAACTATTCAAACGAGCTAATAGTTGCTTAAACTGATCTTCCTCCTCAATTTTGAAATCACCTATGAACTCAAATTCTGCAAAGTCTATAGAAAATTCAAATAATGTGATTTTACCATCCTCAACATAGTGCCCATCTTCATCAACACAACAATGAGTTCCTGACTTCAATACTCGCTCAAAATCTAAATCCGCAAAGCGATTGCGGGGAAGGATCGACTCACACTCTTGAGATTTTTGGGATTTTTTACTAAATAACCGCTTAAATTTCTGAAGCATCGGACAGCTCCCTTTCCTATTTCTCAGCTCACCTGAGTCTCTTCTTCCTGTATGGCTTGTTCCAACTCATCTAACCACTGCTGGTAATAGGCTTTCTCATCCCGCAGCATGCGACTCACATCCATCTTCTGTCTGGCAAGCTTGATCGCCTTGTGTGTCTGGGCCAAATCTTTCTTGACCTTAAATTGATACCAGGCTTGGACCGCCTGTATATTGGTCAATTTCATCGACAAAAAAGACTTGACTCGTCGAATGGACGCGTATTCCTCTGCTTTCTCATGATCTCCTTCCAACAAGGCGATATGCAGTAGGGACAACTGGGTGGCAGTTTGAATCATCGGGTTATCTGCCCTCTTCAGTAAAGCCTGAAAGTGCTCTTTAGCCGCCTCTCGATTGCCCTCTAAGATGTAGACTTCTCCCTGAAGGGCTAAGACCCCCTCCACAAAGCCTCCTTGCACCTCCTCAGGAACAGGTCTAACAAAATCTTTCAGATCGTAATCTTCTGGTGCTAGCATGGTCTGAGCAGAATGGCGGAGTCCGAGATAAGCATAGACCACATTTTCAGGATGGTACATCAATTCTAAAATTTTGGCTCCATCTGTAATCCCCAGAGGGAGAACATTGGCCAAAATGAAGGAGAGATTGAGACAAATCCATGTGCCTGCAAAATACCAACTCTGTGTCAGAACTCCAAAGAGGAGGGATAGGATGAGTAAAGTCAAATGAACCAATATCCCACCTGAAAGCATCAAGATCATTCGTTGGTCACTTTCATCCTCTTTTAGTCCAATATACTGGGCGCCAACATTTTTCAGAACTGCCGTGCGGCTAAGACGAAACTTTCCTTCCTTTTTAGTCAGAAGGAAACTTCCCAAGCCCAAAGCGACGAGGCGATAGCCCGTCAGATATCCACAGAAAGCATGCCCCAGTTCATGAAGAATGAAAATGAGATACATGCTACCGAAAGTGAAGAGATAGCCCGGTACAAAAACCAGTTGAAAGCCTAAATCCGTAAAGGCGATCGTCCCCAAGGCAAAAGCACCCATCAAGAGAAGAAAGGACAGGCCGTAAACTAGGTAGGTCCCAATTTTTTTCATTGACTCTCCCACTTGTTTCTAATATCTCGGATAAGGATAAAAGGTGCTTTCTTCTAGGCCAACTTTGCCTTCTTCAAAAACTTCTTGGTTCCAGACGATCTCAAAGCTCTCTGCTTCTTCGTCTGCTAAGAAATCCATGAGCTCATCCAAGGCTAGCTCGGCTGTATCCTTTAGGAAGGTCGCAAAATAGGCTAGAAACTCCCGAGACAAGCCTTTCTTCGGCTCATACGGAATCGCCGTTAAATAGGCATCTTCTTCCACATGCGACTTGGCTGGATTGTAGAAGATGACGGCTTCTTCAAAGAAGATATCCTCGTCAGACTCTTCCCCCGACTCATCGACCAAGGCAACCCCTCCTGTGTTTTGCACTTCCAAGAGAAAAGCCACTTCTACCGCATGATTTTTCTTATCCCAATTGATCTCAAAGTCAAAGGGAAAGACCTTTTCCATTTCCTCTTCTAAAACATCCAAAAATCCATATTTAGACATCATGTCCTCTTTCTAATTTCCCACTCTTAGAGCGGAATATGATACAATAGTTACTACAATCTTACCATAAAAACTGCCTCTTTTAAAGGAGACAAAGCTAGAAAGGAGACCCTTATGCCGGACAATCTCGCCCTGCGCATGCGCCCCAAAACCATCGATCAGGTCATCGGACAAGAACACCTGGTCGGCCCAGGGAAAATCATCCGCCGCATGGTGGAGGCCAATCGTCTCTCGTCCATGATTCTCTTTGGCCCACCAGGGATTGGCAAGACCAGTATTGCTTCTGCCATCGCGGGTACGACTAAGTATGCCTTTCGGACCTTCAATGCAACCGTCGACAGCAAAAAACGCCTGCAAGAGATCGCAGAGGAAGCCAAGTTTTCAGGTGGCTTGGTCCTGCTTTTGGATGAGATCCATCGCCTCGATAAGACCAAACAAGATTTTCTCCTGCCTTTGCTCGAAAGCGGTCTGGTCATCATGATCGGCGCAACGACTGAGAATCCTTTCTTCTCCGTGACGCCTGCCATTCGCAGTCGGGTGCAGATCTTTGAGCTGGAACCCTTGACCAATGAACAGGTCAAAGAGGCGATCCAGTTGGCACTGAGCGACCCTGAGCGGGGCTTTGACTTCCCTGTGACGCTCGATGAGGAAGCCTTGGATTTCATCGCCACTTCGACCAATGGAGACCTGCGTTCTGCCTATAATTCTCTCGATTTGGCTGTTCTCTCTACCAAGGAAGGGGAGGATGGCGTTCGCCACATCAGTCTCGACATCATGGAAAACAGCCTCCAGCGCAGCTATATCACCATGGACAAGGACGGAGACGGTCACTACGATGTCCTCTCTGCTCTGCAAAAGTCCATCCGCGGATCCGATGTCGATGCTAGTCTCCACTACGCCGCACGCTTGATTGAAGCGGGCGATCTCCCTAGCTTAGCCCGTCGCTTGACGGTCATTGCCTACGAAGATATCGGCCTGGCCAATCCAGATGCACAGATCCATACGGTGACAGCCCTTCAGGCAGCGGAGCGCATCGGCTTTCCCGAAGCCCGCATCCTCATCGCCAACATCGTCATTGACCTGGCACTTTCGCCTAAGTCCAACTCGGCCTACGTCGCCATGGATAAGGCCTTGTCTGATCTCCGGAAATCGGGCAATCTTCCTATCCCTCGCCACCTCCGTGACGGTCATTATGCTGGAAGCAAGACCTTGGGAAATGCCCAAGACTACAAGTACCCTCACAATTATCCTGGCAATTGGGTCCAACAGGACTACCTACCAGACAAGCTTAAGGGGGCCTCTTATTTCACTCCCAATGAAAATGGCAAATACGAGCGAGCCCTAGGGGCGACAAAAGAGAAGATTGATCAACTCAAGAAAAGGTGATATCGGTTCCAAAAAATTGAGATTTTCCCTTGAAATTTTTTTGAAATATGGTATCATATACATATAGAAACGCTGTGGTGTACGACTTCACACTTAAGTGTTGACCGACTATTTTTTGTATTATTAGGGAAACAAAGGACTTCTAACAGCATGCAGGCCGTATCACGCGGAAGCAGCTTCAGTTAGAGCAAGTTGCCCACCTGCTTAATTGCGCGGGTTCAATACAAACCGTGAAGTTTCGGCACCAATACAGCTTTTTTTTGCCTCCTTAGCTCAGTTGGTAGAGCAGTAGACTCTTAATCTATGGGTCGCAGGTTCGAGCCCTGCAGGGGGCATCCAATAATTCAACAGGAAGCCTGATATATCAGGCTTTTTTGCTTGTCTATAACTGATTTGCCCCATCATTTGCCCCACATTTTTTTATGAGCAATCTTTCCAGACATCTCTAATTTGATTAAATTCTTCAAAAATTTTCTCTTCTAAAGTGTGTCCATATACTTCTACTAACATTGAAATATCTTTATGCCCTAGAATTTTTGCAATAACTCCAAGGTCAAATCCTTTGTGCCAGAGGTAGCTTCCATAGGTATGACGTGCTCCTTTTGTCGTGATAATTGGATAAATATCTAATTCATTTAAAAGAACACTCAAAGCTTTATTGACACTTGCAATATCTGGTACCAAGTGAATATATCCATAATGCTGAAAAATCATTTTATACCTATTCTTGATTCCTAGCTCTTTATTAGCCTTCTCTTGTTCAATTTTTAGGACTTGTAATATCTTAATACATTCTTCGTCTATCGGTACCATCCGAATAGACGTTTTATTTTTTGGAGGGACAAATTTATGAGAAAGGGTATTAAACCTCCTATATGTTTTTAGCAGTCCTCTGTCAAAGTCAACTTCATTCCAAGTTAACGCTATTAACTCTCCAAACCTCATGCCTGTTTTTAATAGAAAATAGACAATATAAGGAACAATTGAACGTTGGTAATCAAATTTTCTCTTTACTGCTAAAAGTAAATCCAGATAGTCCTTTTCTGTATGTAAATATTTCTCTTCTGTCATCTGTTGTTCTTTGGATGAAAATAACTCGACATGTTGTGTAAAATCATCTATTAGAACTTTGTCTGCAATTGCCATTTGGATGCTCTGATGAATCCCAGTATTCAATCTACCAAGAAAATTTCTACCAACTGTTTGTCCATACTTATTCATAATTCTTTGGTATTCACTCGCACGAATTTGAGTGACTTTTTTATTTCCAAATAATCTTTCAATTGTGTTTTTACGGAGAAGATATTTTTTCTTTGTCTCTTCCGACCTACTACTCGGTAGAATTTTTAGTTCAAGCCATTCTTGATACAGATCTACAAGAGAAATATCTCTAGAAATTCTTTTTCCTAAACGAAGTTCTTGCAGAATCGGTTCAGCTTCTGACTCTGCAAGTTTTTTTGTTTTAAAACCGCTATTATGAACAACTGTTTTCCCTTCGCTACGAATTTCATAGGTCCATAAATTACTATCTCCTCGCTTTCGATAACGAACACTTGCCATATTACGCCACCTCAGTTCCTAGAATCTCATTTACAACACTTTTTGGAACAACCATCAAACGTTTGCGATTATAAAATGTATAGCCTCGTGAGACAAGTAATTCTCTTGCCTGATGAATGATATCATTTGCTGTATGAGGGCGATAGCCCATTTCAATTAATTCTTTGTTACTAATTAAATTATTGTCCATAGTTATCCTCCTTATTTATTTTCTAAATTCAGAAACTCGCCTACAAGTAGTTGTAATTCTGCATTTAATTTAGGGAGATTCTGTATTAATACTTCTTTTAGTTCTTCCGCAAATTGATTCGTTTCTTCTCTCAATAGTTTGCGGACTCTTGTTTTTTTCTTTTTGATGCTGTCTGATTTTAAATTTGGAAAAGCCAATGATAACAGTTCAGGATTGTTGAGAAAGATAATTGTAAATGCTCTTTGCTCCACTCGAATATGTTCTAGCTTATAAAATCCGAAATTATCAAGTCGATTCATAACATCTTGGACCATCTCCTCACCAATCGCTTTGGTTCTGAGTTGGAACTCTAATCTCCACCAAAACGGATTTACATCCAAATCTAGCTTCTCTTCGCGCTTGTGAACAATGATTTCTTTATTCTTATCATATAACCTAACTTGTACATTACTACCGCTAGAACCCCAATATTTCGTCTCTAATTCACCCCCTCTACCATAGAAGGCCTTATGGGTAACACCACCTTTAATATGTTGCAAATTAACGATTTCAGGATTGTTGAAAATGTCAAATGCCAAATCAAAACGTGACAAACGTACTGTCAATGAATTCAATCTAGCAAAGTACATTAATTGCCTCCATACTTTCCTTCCATCAAATTCTTTTAAAGTATTAGGATTGAAATCAATTCGAATCAATTGTTCACCTCCATAAGTGGATAATTGAAAAAATATAATATTGATCGAATCATACTCATTAAAAACTTTAGCTAAAGTAAAGACATCATCTCGTACGTTATCATGTATTTCAAATGAATCAACTCTTGTACTTATTGCCTGTTTCAGATTTTTAAAAATTTGTCTTAGGGAACCAATGTCTGTATCCCAGATAACCGTTAATCTATCAATACTGACATCTAACCGCTGTACTAATTCTCCTACATCACATCGTTCTTGAATACTTCTTAAATCTTGTATAGAAACCAACAAAATTGTCCCCCCTTCTTTTAGATTTTTTAGGTTTCAGAAACACCGTCAAATCAACGATTGCTCGTTCCGTCGTTCTTTGGGCGTTGCCCTAAGTGTCCCTTTTTGCTGGCTGTTAGAATAGCCAGCTTTTGCTTGGCTAGAAATTGTCTGGACGGCAGTCTTCGGGACTTCGCCTGACTTCCCGTCAGGCTCGCCCTTGTCCTTGTCCACACAATTTCTAGCTCCAAGGCTTCGAATAGTCATAAGTCATAGTCTCGTCCTCAACTTCTTCCTCACTCACCAATCCTAAACTTACGAGCTATTTTTTGTATCATTTATAACTTATTTATAAGTTATAAATATATTTTATAAAAAATATTTTAAACAGTCAACTAAAAACTTGATTTGTAAGTTTATAGGTGATAAAATAAGTTTAAAACACAACGTAGGAGTTTATCATGACCTTTATTATTCAAAATTTTGGACCCAATTTGGCACGACTACGCATAGAAAAAGGAGTAAGTCAAACTCAACTTGCGGAAGATTTAGGAATCGGTAAACAGTCCATCTCTGATTACGAAAAACAAAAAAGCTATCCTACCTTTGCAAATTTGGATAAGATAGCAGAATATTTTAATGCAACTCCAACCCAACTATTTGGAACGAGTAAGGAGATTGAATTAGAAAAGAGTGTTCTTGAATCGAATGAATACTCTGATAAAGTAAGTGAAATCTTAAAAGCTGTCAAATACATCGAACATTTTTTAGAAACTGATGGACAGTACTTAGAGGATTTACTTTACCTAACAAGAGGCAACCAACTATACACAGAAGATGGAGATGAATTGTATATGGATCCAACTTCTCCGAAAAGAACATTTCATAACCAATATGAACCTGGTTTTATTGTAGCAAGAGATAAATCTCCACTAGAACTCTTAATTGAAAATAAGGAATTGTTTGATAAATAGAAAAAGCGAGGATAACCTCGCTTCAGATTGAAGTTAAAATCTTTAGAAGACACTTTTATAAGGACTTTGTCTTCAATCTGTGAAAAGGAGTGAAAACTCCTTTTCTTTTTGTAAGTCAGACTGAAACTTCCAAATTGTTTATTTATTTTATTGACATTTTCTATAAAAATAAGTACAATAGTTTTATTAGCAAACTATACTATATAGGGGGTATTGAAATGAAATTTTCTAATCGTTTACTGCTATTCCTTGCAGGAGTTGTTTTTGTCCTTTTAGGACTTTTCCTATTTACAAACCCAGTAGCTAATCTTGTTGCTTACAGCTGGTGGATTTCATTTGGTTTACTGGTTTCTTCTATAGCAGCTATTTTAGGCTATTTCTCTGCACCAAAAGAGCTTCGCTCACCTGTTTATCTTTTCCAAGGATTTGTTAGTCTTCTCTTAGCTCTTTACCTCGTTGCTTATGGCTTTGTGACCCTGCCGGTCGTCATTCCGACCATTGTAGGAATTTGGTTAATTGTAGAAGCCATTATTGCTTTCTTTAAAGGCAATCGTCTAGGATTGATTTTCCCTATTATTGGTAGCAATATCACGTGGGTAGCCTTGCTTGAATTTTTACTAGGTCTAGTGATTCTGTTCAATCCAGTGGCTACAGGTGTCTTTGTCGTTTATGTCATTGCCTTTTCAGTTTTAGTTACTGGCTTCACCTACATTATTGAGGCCTTTCGTAAATAGTCTAGTTGCTATTTCTATCGCATTCAAAAAAGCTGGGAAATCATATTCTCAGCTTTTTCGTCTCTTTAATTATCACTTTTTCGCATTCCATTCTACGTAGAAATTTGTTTTTTCATTTTATTCTCCAATTTGATCTCGCACTGACATTTATTTATAACAAAACTATATATCTAGAATAGCATAATCATTAGGTATTATAGGTTTTCAAACAAAATACGAGTCATTCGTTTTTGCCCCGCTTTTGCCCCATTTTTAAATCCTGACATTGAAAATACCTAAAAGTATTTCCCTAAAATCAGCTATATTTCAACATTTTTGTTTATTTTCAATATGAAAAGTTCTTACAAATCCATGCAGGGGGCATCTAAATCAACAGGAAAAAGCCTTGAAAT
>NZ_JWAK01000004.1:0-5862 GCF_001069335.1 Streptococcus sp. 1171_SSPC | reverse complement strand
GTTGGAATGATGATGGAGGTCGCCTCAATATCTTGGTCCAAAACCCCACAGGTCCCAAAGAGCACTAGTTTTTCCATCCCAAATTGAATCAAATCCTCTATAATCCCTACACAGGAAGCAGCCCCAACTGGTGCATTAAAGACAGCAATCTGTTGGTCTTCAATCGTAATCCCATAGACTAAGACTTCAAAGTTGGAAATGGAAGTTCTTGTAATGACCTCATGTTCATAATTTTCAAGGAGACGCGCAAAAGTTACTCTTGAAAAGCAAGAGATGACTACTTTGGGAAATCCTTCAATTGGTTCGTGTCGGTCTTGTGGGTTGATAATCGCCTGTCGATTGGCATCAAATTCTTCTAAAATCATCTGATATAACTCTTTCATTTAAATTATTGTTCTATATTATACCACAATTATATTATAGATATCTTTTTAAACCCACAAAAATAAAATTCCATTGAAAAACACCCATTTAGAAACAGGATTTACTCAATTAGAAGTTGCTTGAAGAATTAGATAAAAAGAATGTGTTTGATATTGAAGACTATATCAAGAGAAAAGGCAAAGTTAAGCTTAATAGAAATACAGTAATTACAAGATTGTAATATTTTTCTGTTATAGCTTTATGTGACAGGGATAAATATGGTATAATAAGGCAAATTTGAATGTGTAGAGGAAAAATAAGATGTTTGTGAGAAGATTTGAACCTAAAGATGCAGAAAAAGTGTCGGAATTAGTTGTAACAACTTTAAGAACTACTAATATCAAAGATTATTCATTAGAGTATATAGAAAATGATGTAAAGAATTTGCAACCACAAAATATTTTAGAAAGAGCTAACTGGATGCATTTTTATGTGGTATGTGATGCTGAAAAGATTGTTGGGTGTGGTGCGATAGGACCATATTGGGATAAAGAAGATGAAAGTAGTCTTTTCACTATTTTTGTACTACCGGATTATCAAGGAAAAGGTGTGGGGCGACTGATTATTGAAACACTTGAGAAAGATGAATTTTTCCTTCGGGCAAAAAGAGTAGAAATTCCAGCTTCTATAACTGCAACTCCTTTTTATTTGAAGATGGGATATAATTATAAGAATGGGATTACTCTTCCGGACGAAGAAGGGTTATTGAGATTGGAAAAATATAGATAAATTGAGGCTTTCTTGATAACAACGGAAAGACAGCTCCCAGTTTGTCGAACGGAATATAAAGTATTAAAGACGATAGAAATAAAAAAGCCTATTGGTATCTTTTTGGTAGCTAAACAGACAAAATATCTTGTTTTTTGCAAATAATACTTAGAAAGAATGTTGAATTATCAGCATTCTTTTTTATTTCAAATGTATTCTCGGAATGTAAAGATGGGTGTTTTTTGGTTCTAAATCTATAGACATCAATCTGCATTAAAATAATCATAAACCTCTTTAAAGAGAGTTTGCAAGATTTCTTGCTCTTCTTCATCTAAATTATATTCAGAGACTAGCTCGTCCATATAGTCAAATGCAGTGAAATGATTTTTTATCCCATGCATGACAATAGCAAACTTCAGATCATTTAGTTCTGTTTTATTAAACTCTTTTAATTTTTTCAAATCAATTTTAGTGATTGGATGCGGGACAACATCTAGAGTACTGTAAGTCGTTTTTCCTAATAAATAGTCGGTCGTGGTATCAAATAATTTTGCTAATTTGACAACGGCTTCTAAATTAGGCTCTAAAGTTCCGTTTTCCCAACGAGAATAAGTACCTTGTTGTACATCAATCAACTCAGAAACTTGTACCTGAGTTAACTTCTTACTCTTTCTCAGTTCCTTAAGACGATCTCCAAAAGAATTATTATTAAACATTGTTCCCTCTTCAATATTCGATTCTGTATATTTTAGCTTGACAAAATATTCTAAACGGTATAAAATAGAATTATTCCATAAGGAATATTTATTTTGAGATTAAATATTCCATTGAGAATATTATAGCATAAAAGGAGGTAAAAGCGTATGTAACTAGTAGTTGATTTTAAAATTTTAATAAAGGAGGTAGGATTCGACAAAATAAAAAAATCTTGAAACAAATGTGCCGTTCGTTCCAAGATCAAAACATATTATGTAACAATTATACCACAGAAAACTCTTCAGTTGCACAAGAAAATTTCGGAGGTTTCACAAAAAGATGACCAATAAAGAGTTAGTCAATCAAATTTCTGGCCTAAACTCTACCTCTACTCTTAAAAATTGGATTCAACTGATTAAAGAGATAAGTGGCAAGGAATTTAAAAAAATTAAAATTCCTATCAGTAGAAATCCAAGGACTCATCAATTAAGTTATACAGTTGCCTATGACTTTACAAACGAAGACCTTAGACAATTTCAAAAGTTAGCTAACCTAAAACTTGAAATAGGTCTAAAAGAGGCTATACAAGCCGTATTTGGGAGTCTAGCAGACAATGAGCACGAATCCCTAAACCAAGTAATAGATGAGCTCTACGATGAACTGAGTGCCTTAAAACAGGAATTTAAGCGAGAAATACGACTGATAAAAAATGAGAATGCCAGTCTAAAAAAGAAAATCCAAGATATTGAAGAGTCGATGCAAACCGGCTTACTAGGGTTTGTTCAGAAGAGGTCAAAAAATAGGTTCGGCTAATAGCGAGTTTTCGGCTGAGCCATGAGGCAGAAAGCCGAAAATGAGCGTAAATGCGGACGGACCATTTTTGACCGTTAGGGTGTGTAGTAACACCACCCTCTGCAAGTTAGGTGTACCATCGAAAGAATTCAGTATTCCCAAGGGTTTTGGAGATTTTAAGGGTGGCAAAATTAGGCAAAAAGTTGAATCAAAATCTATGGCAAAAAATGAACATTTACGTTCTGTATTTGACTGGATTCAAATTCAGTTTGATAAGACTGAATTTTCGCCAAGAGAAATAATCGAAGACATTCTATTTCTTGATTATGACCTATTTATTGAGAATAAAGGGAGCCTTAAATACTATAACTATGATAGCCAGCTTCATCATGGGAATATCCGTATCTACTATGGAGCGAAAGAGTCGTCCTACATGCTTGTCATGTCAGGACAGGCACTCGAGTTCTTTAGAGATATGGTATTAGATCCAAATAGTCTGTCCGAAAGACAGTTTCTGAACAACCTCTACTACAATTACAATCAGTTTTCAGTAAGACGAATTGATATTGCAATAGATGATTTTAACGAAACACCCTATTTCACTCCTAATCAGCTTCTAAAGATTTGTCAGAAGAAACGCTTTATATATGGAAAAAGCACTTACTACAATACCTACGGAGATGAAACAATCGGCCAGACCTTATATTTGAGAAAACCCAATGATGATGAAAGACTTAGAATTTACGATAAACGCTTAGAACGAGCTGAGAAGCTCGGTATCAGCAAGCGTTATATAGAAAATTGGATAAGAACGGAGTTAGAACTTAGGAAAGAAAAAGCTCACTACTTCATTCAAGAATGGTTGCATTCAGAAATAGATCTTCTCAACTTTACCAAGGGATATCTCAAAGAAAAAGTGAGGTTCTATAGTGATAGTCACTTCTCAAAACCTTTGAGAACTTGGGAAAAGTTTTTAGGTCACTCAAAACCTGTCTCTATCATTATTTCAAAACCAAAAACAGAACTAGAACAAAAATTAGAATGGTTTACCTATAAAGGTTCAGGGGCTATTCTAAAAGCTTATAAATTTCTATACGACAATAACTTACTGCATGAGTATGAGAAGTCTAACTATCTCGCACTCAACAATATGGAATATCCACCAGATTTAGCAAGTGGATTAATAGAACGGGCAATTCTCTTTAAAAGAGAGGATTTAATCCCTACAATCAAAGAAAATATCAAAAGGAGAAATTAACTATGGCAAAAATGCTTTCACAAAATGACTGGAATTTTAATAACATTGGAACAAAATTTGAATTGGATGAAGTTATTCCAAAATTTGAAACGGAAGTCCGAGCAGATGCAAACGGAGAAATTATCAAAAACCGAGATGGTAGCGAAAGACGTTTTAATACCGATAAAATCATTGGTTGGAAATACAATGTAACGATCAAGGATGGACAATTCAAAAAGAAATCAACCCAAGTCTCAGTAGATAATCCAGAAGCTTTAGTCGATAATGACTATATCCAAGCAATGGATCAAGTACCAGTTACATTTGACAATTTACAAGCCACTATGATTAGTTCAACGATGTATTACAAAGCGGATGCTATCCATTTAGTAGATGTAAAACAAAAATAAGTATTAGACAAGGGGAGCTAATCCTCCCCTTACTTAATCTAATCAGAAAAGGAGATCACATGATTAAAACTGTAACAAAAGATGACCTTATCGAACTTGGATTTGCTCCAGGAACTGCAAGAAAGATTATCCATACTGGCAAATTACTATTAGTGAATCGTGGTTTTAATATCTACGATAACAAACGGATTGGTACAATTCCAGCCAGTGTCGCTGAAGAACTACTAGGAATTGAACTCCAGAAAGAAGCATAATGAATGACTATTCGTAAAACTAAAAGTGGTAAATGGACCGTTGATGTTTCTAACGGTTTCCACCCAGTCACACAAAAAAGAATACGTATTATTCGTAAAGGATTAAAATCTAAAAAGGAAGCCCTAGAACTTGAACAACATATTAGAGTTGTAGAATTAAAAGAAAAACAATTTGACTTTGTAGTAACAACAGATATGTTATTCGACTTACTTGAAGAAGATGATCTGAAAAATGGCAGAAAAATAAGCTATACAAGTACACAAAGAAACAATTATGAGCGTCATATTAAGCCATATTTTAAAAATACAAATTTAAATAAATTAACGTATGACCATATATTCGAATTTCGTGAATACCTAAAAACAAAACCTAAAAAACAAAATGAAAATGAAACTTTAAGTTATAATACAATTAATAAAGTTCTAATTCTACTTAAAAAAATTTTTGACACTGGTATAAGAAAATCCCTTATTGATAAAAATCCTGTTGAGAATCTGAGAAAATTACCAATTAGGAAGCCTAATATCAAATTTTGGAGTATAGAAGAATTCACGAGATTTAGAGAACTTATTCAAGATGATGAAACAAGCTATGACCTGTTTTTCGTAATTGCTTTCTTTACTGGGATGAGAATGGGAGAAATACTCGCATTGAACTGGAATGATATAAATCTTTTAACAAATACAATTTTCGTTACCAAAACGGTATACTTTGTAAATAATACAAGCTACATTAATACAACAAAAACACGATCAGGAACTAGAAATATTACAATCAATCAGAAATTAACGGAAATGCTAAAAGATTGGAAAGAAAAACAAAAAGAAAGACTTAAGGAATTTACCAAAAATACTGACGAACTACAAATAATACAGAGTACACCAATAACTATTACAAAAAATATGATTGATAAGAAGTTTAAGCAAATACTAGAAAGGGATAAAGATTTAAAGAGAATAAGAATTCATGATTTAAGACACTCTCATGCATCATTACTTATAAATCAAGGGGAAGATTATCTTGTTGTTAAAGAAAGATTAGGACACGCATCTATTACGACAACAATTGATACTTATTCCCATTTGTACCCTAGCAAACAGAAAACATTGGCTAATAAACTTGATGATTTATTTTAAAATGGAAAAAATTGGTAACTCGACACACAACAAAGAAAAAAAGACAAGGTCCGAAAACCTTGTCTTTTAAACTATACCGGCGGCCGGGGTCGAACCGGCACGTCCTTGCGGACACTGGATTTTGAGTCCAGCGCGTCTGCCAATTCCGCCACGCCGGCAAAGTATAACTGGGGTAGCTGGATTCGAACCAACGCATGAGGGAGTC
>NZ_JWAK01000003.1:0-26493 GCF_001069335.1 Streptococcus sp. 1171_SSPC | reverse complement strand
ACAATTGAGAGGCTAGGACTTTTGTCCCAGCCTCTTTTTGATGGATAGAACCTTTAAAAATCCCTTAAAAATGGTATAATAGGAGCATCACGAAAATTGGAGAGACAGCATGAGTTTTTACAATCATAAAGAAATCGAGCCTAAGTGGCAAAAATACTGGGCTGACCATCACACTTTTAAGACAGGAACAGATGCTTCAAAACCTAAGTTTTATGCATTGGACATGTTCCCTTACCCATCTGGAGCAGGTCTGCACGTAGGACACCCAGAAGGCTACACAGCGACGGATATCCTCAGCCGTTTCAAACGTGCGCAAGGCTACAATGTCCTTCACCCAATGGGATGGGATGCCTTTGGTTTGCCTGCAGAGCAATACGCTATGGATACAGGAAATGACCCAGCGGAATTCACAGTAGAAAACATTGCCAACTTCAAACGCCAAATCAATGCGCTTGGATTTTCTTACGACTGGGATCGTGAAGTCAATACGACAGATCCAAACTACTACAAGTGGACGCAATGGATTTTCACTAAGCTTTACGAAAAAGGCTTGGCCTATGAAGCGGAAGTGCCAGTAAACTGGGTTGAGGAACTAGGAACAGCTATCGCCAACGAAGAAGTTCTTCCAGATGGAACATCTGAGCGTGGTGGCTATCCAGTTGTTCGTAAACCAATGCGCCAATGGATGCTTAAAATCACTGCCTATGCGGAACGCTTGTTGGCTGACTTGGATGACCTTGACTGGCCAGAGTCTATCAAGGACATGCAGCGCAACTGGATCGGGAAATCAACTGGTGCCAATGTCACCTTCAAAGTAAAAGGAACAGACAAGGAATTCACCGTCTTTACAACTCGTCCAGATACCCTTTTCGGGGCGACCTTCACTGTCTTAGCTCCTGAGCATGACTTGGTTGACGCTATTACAAGCCCAGAGCAGGCTCAAGCTGTGGCTGACTACAAACACCAAGCTAGCCTTAAATCAGACTTAGCTCGTACTGACCTTGCCAAGGAAAAAACAGGGGTTTGGACTGGTGCTTATGCCATCAACCCTGTCAATGGCAAAGAAATCCCAATCTGGATTGCGGACTACGTTCTTGCTAGCTACGGTACAGGTGCTGTTATGGCCGTACCTGCCCACGATGAGCGTGACTGGGAATTTGCAAAACAGTTTGGTCTTCCAATCGTAGAAGTCTTGGAAGGTGGAAACGTTGAAGAGGCTGCTTACACAGAAGATGGCCTTCACGTCAACTCTGACTTCTTGAACGGTCTCAACAAAGAAGAAGCGATTGCTAAAATCGTGTCTTGGCTAGAAGAAAAAGGCTTTGGTCAAGAAAAGGTGACCTACCGTCTCCGCGACTGGCTCTTTAGCCGTCAACGTTACTGGGGTGAACCAATCCCAATCATTCATTGGGAAGATGGAACTTCAACAGCCGTTCCAGAAAGTGAACTCCCGCTGGTCTTGCCAGTAACCAAGGACATTCGTCCTTCAGGTACTGGGGAAAGTCCATTGGCTAACTTGACAGACTGGCTGGAAGTGACTCGTGAAGATGGTGTTAAAGGTCGTCGTGAGACGAATACGATGCCACAATGGGCCGGTTCAAGCTGGTACTACCTTCGCTATATCGATCCACACAACACTGAGAAATTGGCTGACGAGGATCTCCTCAAACAATGGTTGCCAGTAGATATCTACGTAGGTGGTGCAGAACACGCCGTGCTTCACTTGCTTTACGCTCGTTTCTGGCACAAATTCCTCTATGATTTAGGTGTCGTTCCAACTAAGGAGCCATTCCAAAAACTCTTTAACCAAGGAATGATCTTGGGAACAAGCTATCGTGACCACCGTGGCGCGCTTGTGGCAACTGACAAGGTTGAAAAACGTGACGGTTCCTTCTTCCATGTGGAAACAGGGGAAGAGTTGGAGCAAGCGCCAGCTAAGATGTCGAAATCCCTCAAGAACGTGGTGAACCCAGACGATGTGGTGGAACAATACGGTGCGGATACCCTTCGTGTCTATGAAATGTTCATGGGACCACTTGATGCTTCCATCGCTTGGTCTGAAGAAGGTCTGGAAGGAAGCCGTAAATTCCTTGACCGTGTTTACCGTTTGATCACAAGTAAAGAAATCGTTGCGGAAAACAATGGCGCTCTAGACAAGGTTTATAACGAAACCGTTAAATCTGTTACTGAGCAAGTCGAGTCTATGAAATTCAACACAGCCATTGCTCAACTCATGGTCTTTGTCAATGCTGCGAACAAGGAAGACAAACTTTATGTAGACTACGCCAAAGGCTTTATCCAATTGATCGCTCCATTTGCGCCTCACTTAGCAGAAGAACTCTGGCAAACAGTCGCAGCAACAGGTGAGTCTATCTCTTACGTGGCTTGGCCAACATGGGACGAAAGCAAATTGATTGAAGACGAAATCGAAATCGTCGTTCAAATCAAAGGAAAAGTTCGTGCTAAACTCATGGTCGCAAAAGACCTGTCACGCGAAGAATTGCAAGAAGTCGCTCTGGCTGACGAAAAAGTCAAAGCAGAGATTGATGGCAAAGAAATCGTGAAAGTGATTAGTGTCCCTAATAAACTCGTTAATATCGTTGTGAAATAAAAAATAAATCCTTCAGAGTTCAGCTCTGGAGGATTTTTGTGAAAAAGAAAGATAAATTCTAGAAAACTTCTCCTTATTTGAAAAAACATGAAAAAAGTTGAAAGTCACCTTCGGAGTATGATAAAATAAGGAACTATATTAGCTATGAAGAGATTGGAGAATGAGCGATGAAGAAACCAGTGATTGGGATTACGGGCAACCAACGCCCTTTCCGTGAAGAGGATGGAATGTACCTCAGTTATACACCGACAGGCTTTGTTCAGGGGGTTCAAGAAGCAGGAGGTATCCCTCTGATCCTTCCGATTGGAGACCCAGCAACGGCTGAGCACTATATTTCCTTGATTGACAAGCTGATCATCACAGGTGGTCAGCATGTTTCTCCTCAGTTTTATGGAGCAGAGAAGGAGATTGTTAGCGATGATTACTTGCTCGAGCGTGACCTTTTCGAGTTGGCCTTGATCAAGGAAGCAGTAGCTGCAAAGAAGCCCATCTTTACGGTTTGCCGAGGCATGCAGCTCTACAATGTAGCCATGGGCGGGACACTTTACCAAGATATCGACCATCACTGGCAGGAAAATCCTGCCAGCGAAACTAGTCATTCAATCGAAACAGTTGAAGGGACTGTTTTGCGGGACTTATTCGGAGAAGTTGGTCAGATCAATTCCTACCACCATCAAGCGATCAAGGATCTAGCCCCTCATCTAGAAGTGATTGCTGTTAGTCCTGAAGATCAGATCATCGAAGCAGTGCAATCATCCCACGGGACAGCCTTTCTCGGGGTTCAGTGGCATCCAGAACTGCGTTATCAGATAAGTGAAGGAGACAAGGCTCTCTTTGATTATGTCGTTAATCAACTATAATGGAAACAAAACACGTTAGAAATCGGGTCTTCTGATAGCTAGCGTGTTTTTTCTATAATCTGCGTAAAAATGACTGAAAATAGTCACTAGGAAGAGAGCTGAAAGGGAGTATAATAGAGAGGAAGACAATGAGAGAGGATAAACACATGATCAACTTTCCACAAGATTTTTTATGGGGGACTTCGACATCTGGTCCTCAGACAGAAGGGCGCTTTGCCGGAGATGGTAAGGGGGACAACCTCTGGGACTACTGGTATCAGGTAGAGCCTCATCGCTTTCGCTTCCAAGAAGGACCTGGCTTAACTTCGACCTTTTATGAAAACTGGGAGGAAGACATTGAGCTTCTAGTCGAGACGGGGCATACTGCCTTTCGGACCTCCATCCAATGGTCTCGGATTTTCCCTAAAGGGCGTGGAGAAGTCAATCCAGTAGGAGTGGCTTTTTACCGCCAAGTTTTTGAACGCATCAAGTCCAAAGGTATTCACTTGATGGTCAATCTCTATCACTTTGACCTTCCTTTTGCCTTGCAAGAAGAAGGAGATGGCTGGGAAAATAAGGAGACGGTCTACGCCTATCGCGACTATGCTCGTTTCTGCTTTGAAACCTATGGAGACTTGGTCGATCAGTGGATCACCTTTAATGAACCCATTGTTCCTGTAGAGTTTGGTTACTTTTATGATGCCCATTACCCACACAAGGTGGATGCCGCTGCAGCAGTTAAAGTTGCCTACCATACCCAGTTGGCAAGTAGCCTTGCTGTTCAGGCCTGTCATGAGGTGGATCCAAACTATCGAATTGGAGTGGTCTTAAACTTGACGCCAGCCTATCCGCGGAGTCAGCATCCAGCAGATGTCAAGGCGGCACGAATCGCTGAGCTCTTCCAAGCTAAATCCTTCCTCGATCCGTCTGTTCTTGGGACTTACCCACCAGAGTTGGTAGAGATTTTGCGGGAGCGTGCTCTCTTGCCAGAGGTGGATCCAAATGACTTAGAGCTGATCAAAGAACATACAGTCGACTTCTTAGGGGTCAACTATTACCAACCAATGCGTGTCTCTGCGCCCCGTTATGCGCCAAACCCAGAGTCTCCTATGTTGGTCGAGCAGTTCTACGAACCCTATGTCATGCCAGGAAGAAAGATCAACCCACATAGAGGCTGGGAGATCTATGAGCAAGGCTTGTACGATATTGCCCAAAATATCAAAGAAAATTACAACAACATCGAGTGGCTCCTAACAGAGAATGGAATGGGAGTTGAAGGAGAAGAAAAATTCCGTCAAAACGGGGAAATTCAAGATGACTACCGGATTGACTTCGTCAAAGACCACCTGCGTGAATTGCACCGAGCTATCCAAGATGGGGCCAACTGTAAGGGCTACCTTATGTGGACCTTTATCGACTGCTGGTCTTGGCTCAATGGCTATAAAAACCGCTACGGCCTTGTCGAATTAGACCTAGCCACTCAAGAAAGACGCCTGAAAAAATCCGGTCATTGGTTCCGTGAATTGAGCCAGCAGAATGGATTTGAAGAGTAAGTTTTTGAGGATTCTGTTATCTAAGTACGATAGGCCCGTTCATTTCAGTAAATGACTGACTAGTTTTATTTTCGGAAGTGTGGAACTCCATCAGATGCAGATGTTTCTGACGGCATTCTTCATTTCCGATTTTTCATTTAGTGCTGGAAAAGGTTCAAAACCCTTCAACTTCAATATGTGCTATAATGAAATCAGAAGAAAAGGAGCTTGTATGATGGATTTTAAAACAGAACTAGGACAAAAAGTACAAACTCTACGTGAAAGTAAGGGATTAAGTAGACAAGCAATCTGTGGTATTGAGGACCTATTAACGACGCGCCAACTCCAGCGAATTGAAAAGGGTCAGTCTTTGCCAACGATTGCAACAGCGAAGTATATTGCTGAGCAACTAGGTGTTTCTTTGGATGCTTTGACAAATCAAACTAGTTTGGAATTACCTGCAGAATATCTGAACCTGAAATATCAACTACGGACGTTATACCATTATGGAGATCAAGATCGTCTTCATCGGCATGAAGAAATTATTGAGGATATTTACGAAAACTATTTTGATAACCTGCCAGAGGAAGAAAAACTGTCTGTCCAGGTCGCCCAAGCCACGGTTGATATGATTGGATCCAAAAATCCTTCTTTTGATCAAGGTTTATTAGATGAGTATCTAGAGCAAGCCATGAAGAAAAAAGAGTTAAGTCTCAACGATGTGGAGATTATCAAATTGCGCTTGCTTTCTTTGGCTTTGGGAGCCTTTGATCAAGATGAATTTATACACTTAGTAGAGAAAATCCTACTTGCGATAGATTATTTCCCCTTATCAGAATTGGAAATGCTACAAAACACTCTTATCTCAGCTGCAGGTGTGTTAGCCCATTATGGGATATACGACAGATTGCCAGACATTGTTAAAGCCTTAAATGATATTATGACAAAGAGACATGATTTTCAGGATAATATTTTTGTTTATGCTTTAAATTGGAAAGTTGCTTTATTTATAGAAGATGACTTAGAAAAAGCAAAAAATGATTATCAAAAAGTATGCTTAATGGCTGACTTATTATCTGAGGATCTAGTGAAGAGAAACATGCAAGAAGAATGGAAAGAGGACCTTGCCAAAAAAGGTCTAAACTACACTGAGGTATAGAGAAGTATTTATCCTTTCGTCTGTTGTTCTCAAAAAATATAAAATGAATATTGAAAACCTGTGAATCTTCACAGGTGTTTTTTGGTGAAAAAGATGCTTAGACTGGACATGAATGTCCTCACGTTAGAGGATAGAAATTGGATATACTGGGAATACAAGGAAAGAAGAAAGGATCTTGATGTCAGAAAATGGAAATTAGATTACACAATGTAAAGAAAAGCTATGGTTCCTTTGAGGCTTTGAAAGGAATTGATTTAGTTCTTGAGGAGGGGAAATTTTATGGACTTCTTGGACCGAATGGGGCTGGGAAAACAACGCTTTTTAATTTGTTGATTCAGAATTTCAAGCCAAGTTCAGGAGAGATTTTTTGGGAAGTAGATGGAAAATCCTTGTCAACGAAAGATTTTTATCGACATATCGGTATTGTATTTCAAAGCAATCGTCTAGATGATCATTTAACGGTAGAGGAAAACCTGATTTCTCGAGGAGCCTTGTATGGATTATCAAAATCACAAGTACAAAAGCGTATTAAAGATCTGCAATCCTATTTGGATGTAGCTACTCTTAAAAAGAAAAACTATGGCAGTTTATCAGGAGGACAAAAACGAAAAGTAGATATTGCCCGAGCTTTATTGCCACAACCGTCTTTGCTGTTATTAGATGAGCCAACAACTGGTTTAGATCCACAATCTCGTCATGATTTATGGGAAGCGATTAATTATCTGAACAAAAAAGAAAATATGACAGTCGTTCTAATTACACACTATTTAGAAGAGATGGCTGCTTGTGATGTCTTAAATGTCTTAATTGAAGGGAACTTGTACTATTCAGGAGATATTGCTAATTTTATTAAACAGCATTCAACCACTAACCTGAATCTTACGTTAAAACCTGGTAAACCAGTCAATTCGTTATCTGTCTCTAAGTTTGCTAATAAGTGTCAGATCCTTTCGGAGGCAGAAGTCGTATGTAAGGATGTTTCCGTTGAAGAGATGATGGAAATTATTGCAGAAAATCAAGGAAAATCAATTATTGAAACATTTAATGTAGAATATTCAAATTTAGAAGCAGCTTATTTGAACTTACTAAGATCTAAAGGAGGAGAAGGGAATGCTTGAATTAATCTCTAGAAATCGGAAAGTCTATACAAGAGATCGCTTAGCTTTCTTTATGTCCTTCTTATCGGTCATCATCTTGATCTTGGTTTATCAAGTCTTTTTAGGACAAATTCAGATTGATGCCATCAAGGAAGCTTTGAATAGTGATACCGCCTCTACGGACACCATTCAGATGGTCAATTATTGGTTAATCTCAGGTTTAACGACCATTATCTCAATGACCAGTACTCTTGGTGCATTTGGAGTGATGGTTTCGGATAGAGAAAAGAAGTTGAGTGAGGACTTTAAAGTCAGTCCAGTTTCTAACTTTAAAATTGAACTATCGTATGCGATCTTTGCGATATTATTTGGGATTATTATGACTCTGTTCTCTTGTATCTTTGCAATTGGTATGTTTAATGGTTTTAGTGCTCTTCTTGACTATTCTATGATGGACTACTTATCTATTTTAGGAGTTGTCACAATGGGAACGATGTTGTCTGCAACTATTATTCTGCCAATCCTAGCTTTTATTCGAACCAGTTCAGCATTTACAACTTTGAGTACAATAGTTGGAACTTTTATCGGATTCATTTCAGGTGTTTATCTTTCGATTGGTTCTGTAGGAGGAAGCTTGCAACAGGTCATGACCTGGTTCCCTCTTACACAGGTAAATGCGCTCTTGAAACAGATTTTAATGAAAGATGCAATTAGTAAAGTCTTTGATCATGCACCGTCTACAGTAATTACGAACTACAAAGAATCTTATGGGATTATCTTGCAAAATGCGAGTGGGGAACATCTATCGAATCACTTCATGCTTGCTTATCTTTCGATTATTATAGTTGTTTTGCTGGGAGTTGATTTGATGATTAAAAAGATCAAAAAAATGAAGTAAAACTTATGCAATTATTGGATAGGCATTTAGATAAGTTGGCATCAATGACAATCTTAAAATAAGCCAATCATCCCAACCTATCACTAAAAAAGTTGGTAGGTTTTTCTTAATCCTTTCTTAACTAGACCAATTTTTGATATTTTGAAGGTTGACAAACAGAAAAAAGCATTGTATACTGACTCCGCTGATAATTTTTCTATCGAATCAGACTAGACCAATTTTATAAATTGGCTAAGAAAATAAGGGAACTCAAGTACGGATACCTATTTTCTTTCATTTTTATAGAAGGAGAAAGCACAGCTTGTCTGTGTCGTATATACTATGTGTGGAATTGTTGGTGTTGTTGGAAATACAAATGCAACGGATATTTTGATTCAAGGGCTTGAAAAGCTCGAATACCGTGGTTATGATTCTGCGGGGATTTTTGTCCTAGGTGGTGCTGAGAACCATTTGGTGAAAGCGGTTGGTCGTATTGCAGAATTGTCTGCCAAGACAGCTGGAGTGGAGGGAACAACTGGTATCGGACATACTCGTTGGGCCACTCACGGGAAACCAACAGAAGACAATGCTCACCCGCACCGCTCTGAGACAGGACGTTTTGTCTTGGTGCACAATGGTGTGATTGAAAACTATCTCGAAATCAAAGAAGAATACCTGGCAGGTCACCACTTCAAGGGACAAACGGATACTGAAATCGCAGTGCACTTGATTGGAAAATTTGCGGAAGAAGAGGGCTTGTCAGTACTTGAAGCTTTCAAAAAAGCCCTTCACATCATCCGTGGATCTTATGCCTTTGCCTTGATTGACTCTGAAAATCCAGATGTCATCTACGTGGCCAAGAACAAATCACCACTTTTGATTGGTCTTGGAGAAGGCTATAACATGGTCTGCTCAGATGCTATGGCCATGATTCGTGAGACCAACCAATATATGGAAATCCATGACCAAGAGTTGGTAATTGTGAAAGCTGATAGCGTTGAAGTGCAAGACTACGATGGCAACAGCCGTGAGCGTGCTAGCTATACTGCTGAGCTTGACTTGTCTGATATCGGAAAGGGAACCTATCCTTACTACATGCTCAAAGAAATTGATGAGCAACCAACAGTGATGCGTAAGCTCATCCAAGCCTACACAGATGAGGCTGGTAAAGTAGTGGTAGACCCAGCCATCATCAAGGCTGTTCAAGACGCTGATCGCATCTATATCCTTGCAGCTGGAACCTCTTACCATGCTGGATTTGCTTCTAAGAAGATGTTGGAAGAATTGACGGATACACCAGTTGAACTGGGCATCTCCTCTGAGTGGGGTTATGGGATGCCACTTCTCAGCCAGAAACCACTCTTCATCTTTATCAGTCAATCTGGTGAAACAGCTGACAGCCGTCAGGTTTTGGTTAAGGCCAATGAAATGGGAATCCCAAGCTTGACAGTGACAAACGTGCCAGGATCAACCCTTTCACGTGAAGCCAACCATACTATGTTGCTTCATGCAGGTCCTGAAATTGCTGTAGCTTCAACCAAAGCTTATACTGCGCAAATCGCAGCCCTTGCCTTCCTTGCAAAAGCAGTCGGTGAAGCAAATGGCAATGAAAAAGCCAAGGCTTTTGACTTGGTTCATGAATTATCTATCGTAGCTCAGTCTATCGAATCAACCCTTTCAGAGAAAGAACTGATTGAAAATAAGGTTCGTGATCTTCTTGAAACAACACGCAACGCCTTTTACATCGGACGTGGTCAAGATTACTATGTAGCCATGGAAGCCAGTCTCAAGCTCAAAGAGATTTCTTACATCCAATGTGAAGGTTTTGCGGCTGGAGAGCTCAAGCACGGAACCATTGCCTTGATTGAGGATGGAACACCTGTTTTGGCCCTCTTGTCTGACCCAATTCTTGCCAACCACACTCGCGGAAATATCCAAGAAGTGGCAGCGCGTGGAGCTAAGGTCCTTACTATCGCTGAGGAAAATGTTGCCAAAGATACCGATGATATTGTTCTTACAACGGTCCACCCTTACCTCTCACCAATCTCAATGGTGGTACCAACCCAATTGATCGCTTACTTTGCAACCCTTCACCGTGGACTCGACGTGGATAAACCACGGAACCTTGCTAAGTCCGTAACAGTAGAATAAAAATGAAAAGAAGATAGGATCAAGTCCTAGCTTCTTTTTCTTTTATCAGAGGCTGGGTTAAAAAACAGTGAGTTAGAAAACCCATGAAAGCAGGAGCTCCATGGGCTATTTGTTTGATGGCGGTAAGACATACTCTTGGATAGCTTGCGCTACACCGTGTTCCTGGTTGCTGGTAGTGACAACTTGAGCTTCCTTTTGGACGGCTTCAGGAGCATTTCCCATGGCAACTCCAAGTCCAGCCAGACGAATCATAGGGAGGTCATTGAAGTGATCTCCGATGGTCATGACCTGTTCCAAAGGGACCTGGTAATAAGCAGCCAGTTCAAGGACAGCATCCCTTTTTGAGACGGACTTGGCGGTGACTTCTAGGTAGTTTTCTTTTGAAAGGTAAAAGGCAGTCTGCGGAAATTCTTGTGGATCTAGCTTTTGATAGAGTTCTTGAATGTTCTGAGTCTCGCCGATCAAGAGTAATTTGTGTAGATGGAGAGCATCGTCAGAGAGGGTCTGAGAAAGGGGCTGTATCTGTGGCGTCTCACCAGTAATCGAAGCCTCAACTTGGGTCCACTGGTCCTCTCTAGAGTTAAACCAGACTGCCCCACTATAACAATTAATCGAAATGCTGGGATCTAGTTCTTCCACGCGATGGAGGAAGGTGCGGATCTCATCTTTTTTCAGGCTGTGTTCAAATAGAATCTCTTCTCCCTTGACGATGAGAGCTCCATTGTAGCACGCGATCGGTTCCTGATGGACGCCCAATCTTCTAGCGATAGGAGCAATCCCGATAGGAGAACGAGCCGATGCCAAGATAAAAGGAATCTTTTTTTCTTGGAGCTGGGGGATGAGTTCGATGAGGTCGGGATCGACCTGATGCTGCTGATCCAGAATAGTTCCGTCAATATCACTGAAAATTAAACGAATGGAAGACATAGGCACCTCCTTTTCTTTAGTATACCATATTTTAGGAGGGAAGGATGTGCAGTATCATTAGGAAGTTACGGAAGGGATGGTTTCTTTTCCAGACGCTAAAAAACCATAGCTGAAAGAAGCTATGGCTGTGGCCTTATCGAGGTTTTATTTCAATAAGGCTCATGTATAAAAGTTGTTGGTTTAGAGAGTACCCGCTAATTTTCGCATAAATATGAACGTTTTAGTCTTAGGAAAAAAATTTTTTAAAAAATGTAAAAAAATTATGTAAAAAGTATTGACAAAAAAATCATTCTGCTTTATAATAATTTATGTAAACAAAAAGAGGTTGAGAAAATCTCAAAAGTTTACAGGATCAATAGTGGAAAGGAGATGGTAAGATGCTATTTCCAAAATATAGAAAACTAATTGATAAAAGAAGAAATACAAGTTCCTAGCCCTCGAGGCTATTCATTTAAAAGCAAAATAAAATTATGTAAACAAATTTAAAGTAGCTAAATCAGCTACTCATTTTCAAGAACAAATTAAAATTATGTAAATTAGAGGTAAACAATATGAATAACAACTTTAACAATATGGATGATCTTTTCAATCAACTAATGGGAAATATGGGTGGTTTTCGTTCTGAAAGCCGTCGCTACATGATCAACGGTCGTGAAGTGACACCTGAAGAATTCGCTATTTACCGTCAAACTGGACAACTGCCAAACGAAGGAAGTGAACAAGTGCAACACCATCAAGGTAAAGGGATGAAACAAGATGGGATCCTTGCAAAACTTGGTCGCAACTTGACCGAAGAAGCTCGTGAAGGAAAATTGGATCCGGTCATCGGACGCAACAAAGAAATTCAAGAAACAGCTGAAATCTTGTCTCGTCGTACCAAGAATAACCCTGTCCTTGTAGGGGATGCGGGTGTTGGTAAGACAGCCGTTGTAGAAGGCTTGGCCCAAGCTATTGTGAATGGTGACGTTCCAGCAGCCATCAAGAACAAAGAAATCATTTCGATTGATATTTCTGGTCTAGAAGCTGGTACACAATACCGTGGTAGCTTTGAAGAAAATATCCAAAATATGATCCAAGAAGTCAAAGCCATGGGCAATGTCATCCTCTTCTTTGACGAAATCCACCAAATCCTTGGTGCGGGTAGCACAGGAGATGGTCAAGGATCTAAAGGTCTTGCGGATATCTTGAAACCAGCTCTTTCACGTGGTGAATTGACCGTGATTGGGGCAACCACTCAAGACGAATACCGCAACACCATCTTGAAGAACGCTGCCCTTGCCCGTCGTTTCAACGAAGTCAAGGTCAATGCTCCATCTGCTGAAGATACTTTCAAGATCCTCCAAGGAATCCGCGAATTGTATCAACAACACCACAATGTTGTCTTGCCAGATGAAGTCTTGAAAGCAGCAGTTGATTATTCTGTTCAATACATTCCACAACGTAGCTTGCCTGATAAGGCCATCGACTTGGTCGATGTGACAGCTGCTCACTTGGCAGCACAACACCCAGTGACAGATGTCCATGCTGTGGAACATGAAATTGAAGAAGAAAAAGCTAAACAAGAAGCTGCAGCTGCTAAAGAAGATTACGAAGCAGCTCTTAATGCAAAAGTTCGGATCGAAGAACTTGAAAAGAAAATTGCCAACCATACAGAAGATCACAAGGTGACTGCAACTGTCAATGACGTAGCGGAGTCTGTCGAACGGATGACTGGTATTCCAGTATCACAAATGGGGGCAACCGATATCGAACGCTTGAAAGATATGGGTCACCGTTTGCAAACCAAAGTTATCGGTCAAGACAAGGCTGTTGAAGCCGTTGCAAAAGCAATTCGTCGGAACCGTGCTGGCTTTGATGAAGGAAACCGCCCAATCGGTAGCTTCCTCTTCGTAGGTCCTACTGGTGTTGGGAAGACTGAGTTGGCTAAACAATTGGCTCTCGATATGTTCGGTACCAAAGATGCTATTATCCGTTTGGATATGTCAGAATACAGCGATCGTACAGCTGTATCTAAATTGATTGGTACCACTGCTGGTTATGTTGGTTACGATGACAACAACAATACCTTGACAGAACGCGTCCGTCGCAATCCATACTCTATCGTCCTTCTTGACGAGATTGAAAAGGCGGATCCTCAAGTGATCACCCTTCTCCTTCAAGTATTGGATGATGGTCGTTTGACAGACGGTCAAGGAAACACCGTCAACTTCAAGAATACCGTAATCATCGCTACTTCAAATGCTGGCTTTGGTTACGAAGCCAACTTGACAGAAGATGCGGACAAACCAGAACTCTTGGATCGTTTGAAACCATTCTTCCGTCCAGAATTCTTGAACCGTTTCAACGCTGTCATTGAATTCTCACACTTGAGCAAGGAAGACCTTTCTAAGATTGTTGACTTGATGTTAGTAGAAGTGAACAAAACTCTTGCTAAGAAAGATATCGACTTGACAGTGAGCGATGCTGCCAAAGAATACATGACAGAAGAAGGCTATGATGAAGTCATGGGCGTACGTCCACTCCGTCGGGTGGTTGAACAACAAATCCGTGACAAGGTGACCGACTTCCACTTGGATCACCTTGATGCTAAACACTTGCTAGCAGATATGGAAGATGGAGAATTGGTTATTAAAGAGAATACAAACTCAGAAGAATAACTAGGACATCTAGTACCATAAACGAGAGAAAATCAGTTTGAAAAAGAAGGTTAAGAAGAAATTCTTAGCCTTTTTTATGTCAACAAAAGAAAAATATATAAGGTATAGTTTTATCGTTTTTTTTCCCAGAAAGTGAAAAATGATAAAAAATAGGTATGTTTTTTCATGAATTGATGCTAAATACAGCATGAAAATGCCTTAGAAAGCGTCTGTAAGCAAGATTTCCATATAAATGAACAAATAAATTATATAATATATAAAAGACTAAATTTAAGGGGATAGGATGATTTTATGAAAAATCCAATTGATATTTATTCGACAAAAGATTACAAGAAAGTTGAAGCTGTCGTTCAATTGATGGTGGATGGAAAGGTGACAAGTTATAGAGTAGCAACTGAGACAGATATTAGTAAGATGAGTCTAGCTACCTTGACAAAAGGAACCAGTAAAATTAAAAACATTACCTATCAAACAGCGATGTTGTTGATTGAATGGTATGATAAAAATCATGAAAAATATGGAATCACAATCGATTAGTAAAAACCTATTTTTTATGGTTTTTTCTTTTTCTAAAAAAGAAAGCACTAGAAAAGCTATCCGGATCGGATAGTGGCTGGACACCTCCATCTAAGGACTTATTTTTTTGAAAATCAAGGGTTCGTATTGAAAATACCTATAAAATTTGCTATAGTAGAGCATATATGATTTAAAAAGGAGAAACGGTATGCAAAGTGGTACAACCTTGCTATTTATGCTTGCGCTAATGGTCGGAATGATGTTCTTCATGAGCCGTAGCCAAAAGAAACAATACCAAAAACGGATGGAGAGCTTGAACAAGCTTCAAAAAGGGTATGAAGTGATTACCATCGGTGGTTTGTATGGAACAGTTGATGAAGTAGACACTGAACGTAAAACCGTTGTCTTGGATGTGGATGGCGTATACCTCACATTTGAATTGACAGCTATTAAAACAGTTTTGCCAGTTTCAGAAGGAGTGACAGCTGGTGCAGTTGAAGGCGCTGGTGACTCAGATTCTATCATCGACGGTGAATAATAAGAAAGAGCGATCAAAAGGTCGCTTTTTTCATTTTTAGCTAGATGCCCCCTAGAAAAGGGGCTAGACTGCCATTTTAAGCGGATTTATGATATAATGAAGCGATAAAAACAGTGAAATAGGTAGAAAAACATGTTTCGTTTTAAAAAGAAAGAAAAATTAAGTGTTCCCTTAGAAGTGCCCAAGCACATTGGAATCATTATGGATGGGAACGGTCGTTGGGCCAAAAAACGGATGCAACCTCGTGTCTTTGGCCACAAGGCTGGCATGGAGGCTCTGCAAGAAGTAACCATCGCAGCCAAGGAGATGGGAGTGCAAGCCCTAACGGTCTATGCTTTCTCAACGGAAAACTGGACACGTCCTCAACAGGAAGTGAGCTTTATCATGAATCTTCCAGTTGAATTTTACGATCGCTTTGTTCCAGAACTTCATAGAAATAATGTGAAGATCCAGATGATTGGCGAGGTTTCCCGTCTTCCGAAGGAAACCTTAGAGGCTCTGGAAAAGGCAGAGGCGTTAACCCACTCCAATACAGGCTTGATTTTGAATTTTGCCTTGAACTATGGAGGACGGGCGGAACTGACCCAAGCAGTCAAACAAATCGCCCAGGAAGTTCTCGATGCGCACTTAAATCCAGGTGATATTTCAGAAGAGATCATTGCCAATTATTTGTATACCAGTAGTCTACCCAAGGACTTGCGAGATCCTGATCTGATTATTCGGACCAGTGGCGAGCTTCGCTTGAGTAACTTTTTACCTTGGCAAGCAGCCTACAGTGAGCTTTACTTTACCGATGTGATGTGGCCTGACTTTGGAGAAAAGGCCTTGCATGAAGCAATAGAAGAATACAGCCATCGTCATCGACGTTTTGGTGGTGTATAGGAGAGAAATAGATGAGAAAAGATTTACAGAAGCGAGTGATTTTTGGAGGAATCGCCCTAGCATTCTTTATCCCAGTTGTCCTTATGGGAGGCCTTGTGTTCCAGATTGTAGTGGGACTCATCGCTATGTTGGGTGTTCATGAATTGTTGAAGATGAAAGGTCTGCAGACTGAAACCATCGAAGGAGCCTTGGCCATGCTAGCAGCTCTTGTGTTGGCGTTGCCCTTAGAGAGTTACCTTCCCTTCTTACCAGCGGGTGGCAATTTCATCGCCTATGGCCTTTTGGTCTTATTATTGATGGGGACGACTGTCTTGGCGCAAGGCTATACCTATGACGAGGTTGTCTATCCGATTGCTTCAAGTTTTTATGTTGGATTTGGCTTCCATGCCTTGATTCAAGCACGATTAGCAGGCGTAGATAAAATTCTCTTGGCCCTCTTTATTGTTTGGGCTACGGATTCAGGGGCCTACTTTATTGGGAGCCATTTCGGTAAGAAAAAACTCTTGCCAAGAGTGTCACCTAATAAGACTGTTGAAGGAAGTCTAGGCGGGATTGCTTGTGCAGTCGTTGTGACGATGATCTTTATGATCCTAGATCGTACTGTTGCGGGATCTTACGGTTGGGTAACCATGATTCTCTTTACCATTCTTTTCAGTATAGCAGCTCAGTTTGGTGACCTCGTCGAAAGTGCCATCAAGCGCCATTTTGGAGTGAAAGACTCTGGCCGTTTTATCCCTGGTCACGGTGGTGTCTTGGATCGATTTGATGGCTTGATTTTTGTTTTCCCACTGATGCTATTCTTTGGTCTATTTTAAACAATAATCGTATAATCATCAGATAAAACGAAGGAGCGTGTATGCAATTTATTGCCTTTATTATCATTTTTGGCGTCATTGTTCTGGTGCATGAGTTTGGCCATTTCTATTTTGCAAAGAAATCAGGCATCTTGGTCCGTGAGTTTGCGATTGGGATGGGGCCAAAGATTTTTGCGCATGTGGGCAAGGACGGAACAGCCTATACCATTCGAATCCTTCCGCTGGGCGGCTATGTTCGAATGGCAGGATGGGGAGAAGACACGACAGAGATTAAGACAGGAACGCCTGTCAGTCTGACTTTGAACCCTGAGGGAACTGTTGTTCGGATCAACCTTTCTGGAAAAAATATCGACCAGACAGCTCTCCCCATGAATGTCACAGATTTTGATTTTGAGGATAAACTTGAAATCACAGGAATCGTCATTGAAGAGACCAAGACCTATCCTGTCCACCATGATGCAACCATCGTTGAGGAAGATGGGACAGAAGTACGGATTGCCCCTCTGGATGTGCAGTATCAAAATGCTAGTATCTGGGGACGACTGATTACTAACTTTGCTGGTCCCATGAACAACTTTATCCTGAGTATTGTTGTGTACTCGCTCCTGGCCTTTATGCAGGGAGGAGCAGTGGACTACTACAGCAACCATGTTCGAGTTGTTCCTCAAGGAGTAGTGGCTAAGGCTGGTCTAAAAGACAATGACCAGATTGTTCAGATCAATGAATACAAGGTTTCCAACTGGGATGAATTGACAGATTCAGTCCAGAAGGCAACCCGTAACCAAGGAAAAAATCCAGAAGTAACGATCACCTATGAACGAGACGGGAAGACTCAAAAAGTGACGGTCCAACCAGAAGAAGATGGTGGACGCTATTATATCGGTGTGATTAATGCCGTTAAGACCGGCTTTTTCGATAAGCTTCTCTCAGGTGTGACAGATACTTGGTACACAGCAAGTCGTATCTTAACGGCCTTGAAGGATATTATCTTCCACTTTAGTTTGAACAAGTTGGGTGGTCCGGTAGCGATCTACAAAGCGAGTTCGCAAGCAGCGGAGCTAGGACTTCCAGCTATCCTGTCCCTGATGGCCATGTTGTCCATCAATATCGGAATCTTTAACTTGATCCCCATTCCGGCCTTGGATGGTGGAAAAATCTTGATCAATCTGATCGAGCTGGTTCGTCGGAAACCACTTAAGCAGGAGGTAGAGACCTACTTGACCCTTGCTGGAATAGCGGTCATGGTTATCTTGATGATTGCCGTGACTTGGAACGATATAATGAAATTATTTTTGAAATAGAAAAGGAATGAATCTGAATGAAACAAAGTAAAATGCTTATTCCAACACTTCGCGAAATGCCAAGTGATGCGCAGGTCATTAGCCACGCTTTGATGCTCCGTGCTGGTTATGTTCGTCAAGTATCAGCAGGTGTTTATTCATATCTGCCACTTGCAAATCGTGTGATTGAAAAAGCTAAGAAGATCATGCGCCAGGAATTTGATAAGATTGGTGCCGTTGAGATGTTGGCTCCAGCCCTTCTCAGTGCAGACCTTTGGCGTGAATCTGGCCGTTATGAAACCTACGGTGAAGACTTGTATAAATTGAAAAATCGTGAGAAGTCAGACTTTATCTTGGGCCCAACTCACGAAGAAACTTTCACAGCAATTGTCCGTGATTCTGTCAAGTCTTACAAGCAATTGCCACTGAACTTGTACCAAATCCAGCCTAAGTACCGTGACGAAAAACGTCCACGGAACGGCCTTCTTCGTACGCGTGAATTCATCATGAAAGATGGTTATAGCTTCCACGCTAACTACGATAGCTTGGATGTAACTTATGATGAGTACAAGGCAGCCTACGAGCGTATCTTCACTCGTAGTGGCTTGGACTTCAAAGCGATCATCGGTGATGGTGGTGCCATGGGTGGTAAGGATAGCCAAGAATTTATGGCCATTACTCCTTCGCGTACAGACCTTGACCGTTGGGTGGTGTTAGACAAGTCTGTTGCATCATTTGACGAGATTCCTGCAGAAGTGCAAGAAGAAATCAAGGCAGAATTGCTCAAATGGATGGTTTCTGGTGAAGATACCATTGCCTACTCAAGTGAGTCAAGCTATGCGGCCAACTTGGAAATGGCAACTAACGCCTACAAACCAAGCAACCGTGTTGTGACGGAAGAAGAAGTAGCTCGCGTGGAAACACCAGGTGTCAAATCGATTGATGAAGTGGCTGCTTTCTTGAATGTCTCTTCTGAAGAGCAAACTATCAAGACCTTGGTTTATATCGCAGACGAGGAGCCAGTTGTGGCCTTACTCGTTGGCAATGACCAGCTCAATGAAGTCAAATTGAAAAACCACCTTGGAGCAGACTTCTTGGAACCTGCAACCGAGGCCGAAGTGAAAGAATTATTGGGAGCGGACTTTGGATCTCTTGGTCCAGTCAATCTTCCAGAAAATGTTAAGATTATTGCTGACCGCAAGGTGCAAGATAGCCGTAATGCTGTTGTCGGTGCCAACGAAGATGGCTACCACTTGACAGGTGTCAACCCAGGTCGTGACTTCACTGCGGAATATGTCGATATCCGTGAAGTACGTGAGGGTGAAATCTCACCAGACGGACAAGGTATTCTTAACTTTGCGCGTGGAATCGAAATCGGTCACATCTTCAAACTTGGAACTCGTTACTCAGCAAGTATGGGAGCAGATGTCTTGGATGAAAATGGCCGTGCTGTGCCAATCATCATGGGCTGTTACGGTATCGGTGTTAGCCGTCTCCTTTCAGCCGTTATGGAACAACACGCTCGCCTCTTTGTTAACAAAACACCTAAAGGTGAATACCGTTATGCTTGGGGCATCAACTTCCCTAAAGAATTGGCGCCGTTTGATGTGCACTTGATTCCAGTCAATGTCAAGGATGAAGCTTCTCTTGAATTGACAAGCAAGATTGAAGATCAATTGATCCAGTCTGGTTACGAAGTCTTGGTAGACGACCGTAACGAACGTGCTGGTGTTAAATTTAGCGATAGTGACTTGATTGGTTTGCCAATCCGCATCACTGTTGGGAAGAAAGCGGCTGACGGTATTGTAGAAGTGAAAATCAAAGCTTCAGGCGATACGATTGAAGTGCATGCAGACAACCTGCTTGAAACTCTTTCCATTTTAAATAAATAAGCAATGGTAGAAGACTAGGATTCTCAACATCCTAGCCTTCTTTTTTGTAAGCTGATCCAGCTAGCTGAAAGGATCTTCTTATAGTCGAAAAGTTAGGCGAATTATGATAAAATAAAGGCTAGTAATTCGTCAGGGAGAAATCATGTCAACTAGCTTTGAAATCTTAATGAATCAGTTGGGAATGCCTTTGGAAATGCGTGAATCAGACGCTTTTAAAGGGGCTGAAATCCAAGAGGTCATCGTCCATAAGCTCAGTCGTGTTTGGGAATTTCGTTTTGTTTTTGCCGAAATTCTTCCCATCACGATTTTTCAGGAGCTCAAAAACCGCTTGGCTGAGGAGTTTTCAAAGACAGGAAATCGAGCGGTGTTTGAGATTCATGTGAAGAATCCAACTTTTAGTGAGGAGCTCTTGCAAGCCTATTATCAGGAGGCTTTTGAAGATGGTCCCTGTGCGAGTCAGGGCTTTAAGAGCATGTATCAGCACCTACAAGTCCGCTCTCAAGGAGAAGAGTTGATCATTAGTGGCCCTTCATCTGTGGATACGGAGCACCACCGGAAAAACCATCTGCCTAATCTTGCTAGTCAATTGACCAAGTTTGGTTTTCCTCATTTCCAGTGTCGGGTTGAGGCGGATGACCAGTTGACAGAAGAACTCCATCAAGCCTTCGAGGCTGAAAAGGATCAAATCTTCCAAGCAGCTAATGAAGAAACCTTGCGGGCTATGGAGTCCTTGTCTCAAATGGCCCCAGCACCAGCAGAAGAAAAACCAGCCTTTGATTTCAAGGCCAAAAAGGCTGCGGCCAAGCCCAAGCTGGATAAGGCAGAAGTCACTCCTATGATTGATATCACGACAGAAGAGAACCGCATTGTCTTTGAAGGAGTGGTTTTCGATGTTGAGCAAAAGGTGACTCGGACAGGTCGGGTCTTGATTAATTTCAAGATGACCGACTATACCTCCAGTTTTTCGCTCCAAAAATGGGCCAAGAATGAAGAAGAAGCTCAGAAGTTTGACATGATTAAGAAAAACTCTTGGTTGCGGGTCCGTGGGAATATCGAGGTCAATAATTTCACACGTGATTTGACCATGAATGTCCAGGATGTCCAAGAAGTGGTCCACTATGAGCGCAAGGATCTGATGCCGGAAGGCGAGCGTCGGGTCGAGTTCCATGCCCATACCAATATGTCGACTATGGATGCTCTACCTGAGGTCGAGGAGTTAGTCGCAAAAGCAGCCAAATGGGGTCACAAGGCAGTTGCCATTACGGATCACGGTAATGTGCAGTCCTTCCCTCATGGCTATAAGGCAGCTAAAAAGGCTGGTATCCAACTCATCTATGGGATGGAAGCCAATATCGTCGAGGACCGTGTGCCGATTACCTACAATGAAGTCGATCTAGACCTTCATGAAGCAACCTATGTGGTTTTTGACGTGGAAACGACTGGACTTTCAGCGATTTACAATGATTTGATTCAGGTTGCCGCATCTAAAATGCACAAGGGCAATATCATCGCTGAATTTGATGAGTTCATCAATCCAGGTCATCCTATCTCTGCCTTTACAACGGACCTGACAGGCATTACCGACGATCATGTTCGCAATGCCAAACCTTTGAAACAAGTCCTAGAGGAGTTCCAGGAATTCTGTCAGGATGCGGTGTTGGTTGCCCATAATGCCACCTTTGACGTGGGCTTCATGAATGCCAACTATGAGCGTCATGGCCTTCCAAAAATCACTCAGCCAGTGATTGATACGTTAGAGTTCGCGCGTAACCTTTATCCAGAGTACAAGCGTCATGGTTTGGGTCCCTTGACCAAGCGCTTCGGCGTTGCCTTGGAGCACCACCACATGGCCAACTATGACGCGGAAGCGACGGGCCGCTTGCTCTTTATCTTTATCAAGGATGTCGCAGAAAAACATGGCGTGACCAATCTAGCCAAGTTGAATGTAGATCTAATTAGTCCAGATTCCTATAAAAAGGCACGGGTCAAACACGCGACCATCTATGTCAAGAACCAGACCGGCTTGAAAAATATGTTCAAATTGGTCTCTCTTTCCAATACTCAATATTTTGAGGGTGTTCCTCGGATTCCCCGGACAGTTTTAGATGCCCATCGAGAAGGCTTGATCCTGGGATCGGCTTGTTCTGAAGGAGAAGTCTTTGACGCGGTCGTTTCTCAAGGAGTTGACGCAGCAGTCGAAGTAGCCAAGTATTATGACTTTATTGAGGTGATGCCTCCAGCCATCTATGCGCCCCTCATTGCCAAAGAGCAGGTCAAAGACATGGAGGAGCTCCAGACCATCATCAAGAGCTTGATTGAGGTGGGAGATCGCCTTGGCAAACCGGTCCTGGCGACAGGGAATGTCCACTATCTTGAGCCTGAGGAAGAGATCTATCGGGAAATCATTGTCCGCAGTCTTGGGCAAGGGGCTATCATCAACCGGACCATCGGTCATGGAGAAAATGCTCAACCAGCACCCCTGCCAAAAGCTCATTTCCGTACAACCAATGAAATGCTGGATGAATTTGCCTTTCTAGGAGAAGACTTGGCGCGAAAATTGGTCATTGAAAATACCAACGCACTGGCAGAAATCTTTGAACCCGTTGAAGTGGTCAAGGGTGACCTCTATACGCCTTTTATCGACAAGGCCGAAGAGACAGTTGCGGAATTGACCTATAAGCGAGCCTTTGAGATCTATGGTAATCCGCTCCCTGATATTGTCGATTTGCGGATTGAAAAGGAATTAACCTCTATCCTGGGGAATGGCTTTGCCGTGATTTATCTGGCTTCACAGATGCTGGTGCACCGTTCCAATGAGCGGGGCTACCTGGTTGGATCGCGTGGATCCGTTGGGTCCAGCTTTGTCGCGACCATGATCGGGATTACCGAGGTTAATCCGCTCTCGCCTCACTATGTCTGTGGTCAGTGCCAGTACAGTGAGTTTATCACGGATGGTTCTTACGGTTCCGGCTTTGATATGCCTAATAAGGACTGCCCAAACTGTGGTCACAAGCTCAGCAAAAATGGACAGGATATTCCCTTTGAAACCTTCCTTGGTTTCGATGGAGACAAGGTACCCGATATCGATTTGAACTTCTCAGGGGAGGACCAGCCGAGTGCCCACTTGGATGTCCGGGATATCTTTGGGGAAGAATATGCCTTCCGGGCAGGAACGGTTGGTACTGTGGCTGCTAAGACGGCCTATGGCTTTGTCAAGGGTTATGAGCGGGATTATGGCAAGTACTACCGGGATGCAGAGGTGGAACGCCTAGCTCAAGGAGCTGCTGGGGTTAAACGGACGACCGGTCAGCACCCAGGGGGAATCGTTGTTATTCCAAACTATATGGACGTCTATGACTTCACTCCTGTGCAGTACCCAGCCGATGATGTGACAGCCGAATGGCAGACCACCCACTTTAACTTCCACGATATCGACGAGAACGTCCTCAAGCTCGATGTTCTGGGACACGATGATCCGACCATGATTCGCAAGCTCCAGGACTTGTCAGGCATTGATCCAAATGATATCCCTATGGATGATTCAGGGGTCATGGCCCTCTTCTCAGGAACCGATATCCTAGGAGTCACACCGGAGCAAATCGGTACCTCAACCGGTATGCTGGGGATCCCAGAGTTTGGGACCAACTTTGTTCGAGGCATGGTGGATGAAACCCATCCGACCACCTTTGCCGAGTTGCTCCAGCTGTCAGGGCTGTCTCACGGTACCGATGTATGGTTGGGAAATGCCCAAGACTTGATCAAGGCGGGAATTGCCGACCTATCAACCGTTATCGGATGTCGGGACGACATCATGGTTTACCTCATGCACGCTGGCCTGGATCCAAAAATGGCCTTTACCATCATGGAGCGGGTGCGGAAAGGCATGTGGCTCAAGATTCCTGAAGAAGAGCGCAATGGCTATATCGAGGCCATGAAGGCTAACAACGTCCCTGAATGGTACATCGAGTCTTGTGGAAAAATCAAGTACATGTTCCCTAAAGCCCATGCGGCAGCCTACGTTATGATGGCCCTACGGGTGGCTTACTTCAAAGTGCACCATCCTCTCTACTATTACTGTGCGTACTTCTCGATTCGGGCCAAGGCCTTTGATATCAAGACCATGGGCGCAGGCCTAGAAGCTGTGAAAGCGCGGATGAAGGAGATTGCTGAAAAACGTAAGAACAACGAAGCTTCCAATGTGGAGATTGACCTCTACACCACCCTTGAAATTGTCAATGAGATGTGGGAGCGTGGCTTCAAGTTTGGGAAGCTAGACCTCTATCGCAGTGATGCGACGGAATTCATCATCGATGGAGACACCCTTATCCCGCCATTTGTCGCCATGGATGGATTGGGAGAGAACGTAGCCAAGCAGATTGTGCGAGCTCGCAAAGAAGGAGAATTCCTCTCTAAAACAGAGTTACGCAAACGTGGTGGCGTCTCCTCAACCTTGGTAGAAAAGATGGACGAGATGGGAATCCTTGGCAATATGCCAGAAGACAACCAGCTCAGTCTCTTTGATGATTTGTTTTAATGGATCAACGATCCTCGCTCGGTTTGAGGTTGGTTAATGATAGAAAAGAAAAAAAGAGCAACATCCTGGAAGTCAGGGAAAGTCATTTCCATTCGCCTACGAAATGGTGTTTATGTCTTAGCACAAATGGTGCGAGAGCCCTATCTGGTATTTTTTAACCATTTTAAGGAGGAAAATAGCTGGAAGGGAGTGACCTTGAAAGAGGAGAATATTCTCTTTTGTAAAGCAGTCACTCGTCAGTTTCTACGCTCTAGTCCTGTAACGATTGTCAAAGATCTTGAGCCTCTCTTAGATTATCGGCTGCCTAAAGAATGGATTTATAGCCATATGGGAGGGCATCCGATTACGGTTTCGGTGAAGGGACAGGAGCGCCAAGTAGCTGGTTTTGGTCATCGGCTTTCTTTGGTTGAGGCGGATAAGGAAAGTGGCCAACCAGAGGATAATCCTCTGATGGGACTCTTCCAAGCCTATATCCTACCAGATATCCAAGAGCAAGATTGGGAGCGGGTCGGTCAGGCTGAGCTCATGTCTCTAGAAGTCTTTCCGACGCTCAATGAACGTCTTTATCTCTGCTCTCTCTATGGGAAAAATGTGAATCCAGAGCTAGATATCTCTTTGGGAAAGCCCCTGCCCGATGCTTATGAAACCTATCTCGATATTCTTACCAACAGCCCAGAGGCACGACGTCTCTATCTAGGTGAGGAGGATGCTAAGAAAGGAATAGAACGATGAGAGTAAAAATTTTTGCAGAAGACAAACCTGCTCAAAAAACATTTAGCTATCAATTAGAGCTAGATACCGATACAATTTTAAAAGTTACTGGCCTGGTCTGCTCCACTGTCGTGGTAGCAAACCTCTTGTCACTCTTAAAAGATTAATATAGAAAAGGATTGAACATGGTTTTACCAAATTTTAAAGAAAACTTAGAAAAATACGCTAAATTGTTGGTGGCGAACGGCATCAATGTGCAACCTGGTCATACCTTGGCTTTGAACATCGATGTGGAGCAAAGAGAATTGGCCCACTTGATCGTGAAGGAAGCCTATGCCTTGGGGGCGCATGAAGTGATCATCCAATGGGCAGATGATTTCACTACCCGGGAGAAATTCCTCCATGCACCGATGGATCGCTTGGACAATGTACCTGATTACAAGATTGCAGAGATGAACTACCTCTTGGAACACAAGGCCAGTCGTTTAGGTGTGCGTTCATCTGATCCAGGTGCCTTAAATGGTGTCGAGGCAGAGAAGCTTTCGGCTTCTGCCAAGGCTTTAAGCATGGCCATGAAACCAATGCGCATCGCTACTCAATCCAACAAGGTCAGCTGGACCGTTGCTGCGGCAGCAGGTTTAGAGTGGGCTAAGAAAGTCTTTCCAAATGCGGCGAGCGATGAAGAAGCAGTGGATCTCCTTTGGGATCAAATCTTCAAGACCTGCCGGGTGTACGAGGAAGATCCAGTCAAGGCTTGGGAAGAGCATGCAGCTATTCTTAAGAGCAAGGCAGAGAAGCTCAACAAAGAGCAATTTTCAGCCCTTCACTACACAGCGCCTGGGACAGATTTGACTCTTGGTTTGCCGAAGAACCACGTCTGGGAATCCGCTGGAGCTATCAATGCCCAAGGCGAAGGCTTCTTGCCAAACATGCCGACAGAAGAGGTCTTCACAGCTCCTGACTTCCGTCGTGCAGAAGGATATGTAACGTCTACAAAACCGCTTAGCTACAATGGGAACATCATCGAAGGCATCAAAGTGACCTTTGAAAATGGAGAAATTGTAGACATCACAGCTGAAAAAGGCGATCAAGTCATGAAAGATTTGGTCTTCAAAAACAAGGGAGCGCGTGCCTTAGGTGAATGTGCCCTCGTACCAGATCCAAGCCCAATTTCACAGTCAGGCATCACCTTCTTTAACACTCTCTTTGATGAAAATGCTTCTAACCACTTGGCCATCGGAGCAGCCTATGCAACCAGTGTAGAAGGTGGCGCAGAGTTCACAGAAGAAGAACTCGAAGCAGCCGGCCTCAACCGCTCAGACGTCCATGTCGACTTCATGATCGGCTCAAGCCAAATGGATATCGACGGCATCCGAGAAGACGGCACCCGCGTCCCAGTCTTCCGCAACGGAGATTGGGCAATATAGGGAGCAAAACAGAAATCAGTAACTCGAAGAGTTTGATTTCGTAGTTTT
>NZ_JWAK01000002.1:0-592 GCF_001069335.1 Streptococcus sp. 1171_SSPC | reverse complement strand
CTAAGTCTATGCCGAGGACCGGAATCGAACCGGTACGATCGTTACCAATCGCAGGATTTTAAGTCCTGTGCGTCTGCCAGTTCCGCCACCCCGGCCTCCTCAAGCGAACGACGGGATTCGAACCCGCGACCCCCACCTTGGCAAGGTGGTGTTCTACCACTGAACTACGTTCGCATCTGTTTCTTTATATAAAAAAATGCCGGCTACATGACTTGAACACGCGACCCTCTGATTACAAATCAGATGCTCTACCAACTGAGCTAAGCCGGCTCATTATTATTCTTTTATGCGGGTTAAGGGACTTGAACCCCCACGCCGTAAAGCGCCAGATCCTAAATCTGGTGCGTCTGCCAATTCCGCCAAACCCGCTATAATGACCCGTACTGGGCTCGAACCAGTGACCCATTGATTAAAAGTCAATTGCTCTACCAACTGAGCTAACGAGTCGTATCATTATCTGCTAGAAACTTCGTTTCTACGGTCCCGACGGGAATCGAACCCGCGATCTTCGCCGTGACAGGGCGACGTGATAACCGCTACACTACGGGACCTATGGGAGTTAACGGGATCGAACCGCTGACCCTCTGCTTGT
>NZ_JWAK01000001.1:0-27039 GCF_001069335.1 Streptococcus sp. 1171_SSPC | reverse complement strand
AATTCTAACGAATTACCGATTTCTGTCCCACTCTCTTTTTCTTTGCCGATATTAGGTGCTCTAGACACGGAATTTATCATAATAAATTTTGACTGATTAAACTATTTATAGGAAGTCTATCACTAATTATAGATTATTCGTTTTACATGTTTTAGGAACTATTTTTTCATGCTATAATTTGTATCATAAAAGTCTGAGGCCAAACCCCAGACTTTGAATGATCAATGATCACGATCACAAGAGATAAATTTGATTTTATAGTAGTCGCCGCGTTTATAGGTTTCGCTATATTCGAGAATTTGACCGGTCGCTTCCAATTTTGTCGTCTTCACTTGACGAACAGTTGGGAAGTTTTCATCGATATTCAACACAGAAGCGATTTTGCTTGGTGTTGGAAATACAATATCATTGATTTCTTCAAAGTGTTCATCATTCATATGGATATGATAATCTTCTTTAAAGCGATCATAAATCGAACTATAGTAATCTAAGCTCGGATAATTTGGGTTAATATATTGCTCTGGGACATAAGTCTGGTGGTAGATATAAGTATCTTCACCAATATGACGGGTCCGATCAATCTTATAATAGAATTGAGTTGGAGCAAGTCCTAGTTTATCCAAGATGTTCAGTGCGTTGCCACGCTTGATAGAGAGAACTTTTACGGTCGCTTTTTGGATAGGGAAGGTTTCAACGTCTGAAAACTCAACCAGCTTGTGTTTTCTAGCGCGCGAAACAAAGGTTCCTTTTCCTTGTTGGCGGACGATGTATCCATCACTAGCCAAATCGTTCAAAGCACGAACAACAGTAATCGAGCTAACATTATAAATCTTAATCAACTCGGCTTCTGTGTAAAATTTATCTCCATTTTCAAATTTACCTGAGATAATTTGTTGCTTCAAATCATCTTTGATGTGTTGGTATTTTGGGATTGCCATGTACTTCACCTCTTTTTTCGATATCTCTTGTTAATATTATTTTAACATATTTTTTTGAAAGTGGTTGACATTTTTTCGTTAATATATTATATTAATAAATGAAAAGGGTTTCTTAGAAGGAGGTTCTCAGTATGGGGGCATTTGAAATCCGTGAAGATTTTTATTTAAATGATCAACCTTTTAAGATTTTATCTGGTGCAATTCATTATTTTCGGATCGATCGTGAGGATTGGTATCATTCCTTATATAACCTAAAAGCTCTAGGTTTCAATACTGTTGAAACCTATGTTCCATGGAATGCTCATGAGCCGCAAAGAGGCCATTTTCACTTTGAAGGGAATTTGGACCTGGAGCACTTTATCCAAGTGGCTCAAGAGTTGGATCTGTATGTGATCCTCCGTCCATCACCGTTTATTTGTTCGGAGTGGGAATTTGGGGGCTTGCCAGCCTGGTTAATCGAAGAAGACCTTCGGATTCGTTCATCAGATTCGGCCTTTCTCGAGGAAGTGGCTCGCTATTACGACGAACTCCTGCCACGTGTGGCCAAGTACCAATTGGATCGTGGGGGCAATATCCTCATGATGCAGGTAGAAAATGAATACGGCTCTTACGGCGAAGACAAAGCCTATCTTCGGGCGATCAGAGATCTAATGATCGAGCGGGACATTACCTGTCCACTCTTTACTTCTGATGGACCTTGGAGGGCGACTCTTCGAGCAGGGACTTTGATTGAGGATGGACTCTTTGTAACCGGTAATTTTGGTTCGCGAGCAAATTACAATTTCTCTCAGATGAAAGAGTTCTTTGCGGAGCATGACAAAAAGTGGCCACTCATGTGTATGGAATTTTGGGATGGCTGGTTCAATCGTTGGAAAGAACCCATCATCAAGCGAGATCCAGAAGAGTTGGCAGAAGCAGTCCATGAGGTCTTACAAGAAGGCTCTATCAATCTCTACATGTTTCATGGTGGGACCAACTTCGGATTTATGAACGGTTGCTCAGCGCGAGGGACCGTGGATTTACCTCAAGTAACATCTTATGACTATGACGCTCTCTTAGATGAGCAGGGCAACCCGACTCCTAAGTACGATGCAGTCAAAAAGATGATGAAGACCTACTATCCAGAGTATCCACAGTCAGAACCACTTGTGAAGTCGAGTTTATCTGAACGAACATTGGAGTTGACCCAAAAGACTAGTTTGTTCGGCAATTTAAACGAGATTGCTCAAGTCACAGAAAGTCTTTACCCACAGACCATGGAAGAAATCGACCACCCATTAGGCTATCTGCTCTATGAGACAGAAGTGGAAATGGATGCGGAAGAAGAGCGCTTGCGTATCATCGATGCGCGTGATCGGGTGCAGGTTTATGCCAATGATCAGTTGATTGCCACTCAATACCAAGAAGAAATCGGTCAAGATCTTTTTTTAAACGGAGAAAAGAAAACGATTACAAACCTAAAATTCTTGATCGAAAACATGGGAAGAGTCAATTATGGGCACAAACTCTTAGCGGACACCCAACGAAAAGGAATCCGAACAGGAGTTTGTATCGATCTTCATTTCAAGCTTCATTGGAAACAATATGCGCTTGATTTTAGCCAGCTGGATCGCTTGGATTTTTCGAAAGAATGGCAAGAAGGTCAACCAGCTTTTTATCAATTTGCTTTTCATCTAGATCAGGTTGAGGATACCTTCCTTGATATGACTGGATTTGGAAAAGGGATCGTTCTTGTAAATGGCCACCATATCGGTCGTTTCTGGGAAGTCGGTCCAACACTCTCCCTCTACATCCCTCATGGTTTTCTCAAAGATGGGGAAAATGAGATCCTCGTCTTTGAGACAGAGGGCACTTGGAAGGAGACCTTAAAACTTGTTTCACAACCTACATTCAAAGAAGTAAAGGGGGAAAACTTATGACTATTGTAGGATGCCGTATCGATGGACGTTTGATCCACGGGCAGGTAGCCAACCTATGGACTACCAAACTTAATATTTCACGTATCATGGTGATCGATGATGAAGTCGCTCAAAATGATATCGAAAAAAGTGGCTTGAAATTAGCGACACCACCTGGTGTTAAGCTTAGTATCTTGCCAGTGGCAAAGGCTGCAGAAAATATCTTGGCTGGAAAATATGACAGCCAACGTCTCTTCATCGTAGCCCGCAAGCCAGACCGCTTCCTTGGTTTGGTAGAAGCAGGTGTACCACTTGAAACCTTAAACGTAGGGAACATGTCTCAATCAGATGAGACTCGTCCGATTACTCGTTCGATCAACGTAGTGGATGCCGATGTGGAAGCTTTCCACAAGCTAGCTGAAAAAGGAGTTAAGTTAACTGCTCAAATGGTTCCAAATGATCCAGTTGAAGACTTCTTGAAGTTGCTCAAATAGTTTATAAATAAAAAAGAAAAATTTTAGGAGGAAATTGTCATGATACAATGGTGGCAAATTTTACTACTTACTTTGTACTCAGCTTATCAAATCTGTGATGAGTTGACGATTGTTTCATCAGCAGGATCACCAGTCTTTGCTGGTTTCATTACTGGACTTGTCATGGGAGATTTAAAGACAGGTCTCTTTATCGGAGCTTCTCTTCAATTGACAGTACTCGGTGTTGGTACTTTTGGTGGAGCTTCTCGTATTGACGCGACTTCTGGTGCCGTTCTTGCGACTGCCTTCTCAGTAGCACAAGGGATTGATGCAGAGCTTGCTATTGCTACAATCGCTGTGCCGGTAGCAACTTTGTTGACCTACTTTGATATTCTTGGTCGTATGACTACAACTTACTTCGCTCACCGTGTAGATGCTGCAATCGACCGCTTTGACTACAAAGGTATCGAACGCAACTACCTTCTTGGAGCGATTCCTTGGGCTCTTTCTCGAGCTCTCCCAGTTTTCTTCGCTCTTGCTTTTGGTGGAGCTTTCGTAGAAACTGTTGTTACAGGTCTTGCTAATGTACAATGGTTGGCAAACGGTCTGAAACTTGCGGGTCAAATGCTTCCAGGTCTTGGATTTGCGATCTTGCTTCGCTACCTTCCTGTTCGTCGTAACCTTCACTACTTAGCACTTGGCTTTGGCTTAACAGCAATGTTGACAGTGCTTTATAGCAATGTTCAAAGTGTTGGTAACGCCGTTTCAGCAATGCTTGGAACAGATGCTTTTGCAAAACTTCCAAAAGAACAAATGGTTGCCTTCACAAACAACTTCAAATCTGTATCTATGATTGGTATTGCCATTATCGGTATCTTCCTTGCAGTACAACACTTCAAAAACAGCCAACGTACAGTTGTAGCTGCTCCAGTAACTGAATCAGAAAGCGGGGAAATTGAAGATGACGAATTCTAATTACAAACTAACAAAAGAAGATTTTAAACAAATCAACAAACGTAGCCTCTTCACCTTCCAATTGGGTTGGAACTATGAGCGGATGCAGGCTTCTGGTTACCTTTATATGCTTTTACCTCAGTTGCGTAAAATGTATGGTGATGGCACTCCAGAATTGAAAGAAATGATGAAATTGCATACGCAATTCTTCAATACTTCACCATTCTTCCACACTATTATCACTGGTTTTGATTTGGCCTTGGAAGAAAAAGATGGTGTGAAATCGAAAGATGCGGTTAACGGGATCAAGACAGGTCTCATGGGACCATTTGCCCCTCTTGGAGACTCAATCTTTGGATCATTGGTGCCAGCTATTATGGGTTCAATTGCAGCAACTTTGGCTGTTGCAGGAAACCCAGCCGGTATCTTATTGTGGATCGCTGTGGCAGTTGCTTATGACATTTTCCGTTGGAAACAATTGGAATTTGCCTATAAAGAAGGGGTTAACCTCATCAACAACATGCAAAGTACCTTGACAGCTTTGATCGATGCAGCTGCCGTTCTGGGTATCTTCATGGTTGGTGCCTTGATTGCCAGCATGATTGGTGTTGAAGTTTCTTGGACTCCACACATTGGGGACAAAGCGATTGAAATTCAAGATATGCTCAACCTTATCTTCCCACGTTTGGTACCAGCTATCATCACAGGTGTAATCTACTGGTTGCTTGGACGAAAGGGTATGAACTCTACAAAAGCTATCTTGCTCATCATCCTTGCAGCAATCGCATTCTCAGCATTTGGCCACTTCTTCTTTGGAATGGCATAATGGAGTAAGGTATGGCAAAACACCTAGTATTGGTCAGTCATGGTCGCTTCTGTGAAGAGCTCAAGGCCAGCACAGAAATGATTATGGGACCACAAGACAACATTCATGCCGTGGCCCTCTTGCCAGAGGAAGGTCCTGAGGAGTTTACAGCCAAGTTTGAAGCCTGTGTTGCAGACTTTGAGGACTACATCGTCTTTGCGGATCTTTTGGGAGGCACTCCTTGTAATACGGTTAGCCGTCTGATTCTTGAAGGGCGCGCCATTGACCTCTATGCAGGGATGAACTTGCCAATGGTAATTGAATTTATTAATAACAGCCTGGTCGGAGGAGAAGAAGCTTATCCAGCGCGTGCACAAGAAAGCATCGTGAAGGTTAATGATCTCTTATCCAACTTTGATGACGACGAGGATGAGTAAAATACGATAGCGAAAACCGCTTGAACATTCGGAATGGGGCTGGGACAATTGTCTCGGCCTCTTACCGCTTATAAGGCGGGTAGAAAAGAGGAGAAGCATGCTAGATTATACAAAAGAAGAACTGCTGGAACTGGGGGCTGAAATTACGACACGCGAAATTTACCAGCAACCGGAAGTTTGGAAAGAGACCTATCGTCTCTATCAAGAGAAAGCAAAAGAAATCCAAGAGTTTTTGGAGGCTATTGGGAAGCGTCATGGCTACATCAAGGTCATCTTGACAGGGGCAGGGACCTCAGCCTATGTGGGGGATACTTTGGTTCCGTATTTGCAGGAAGTGCACGATGAACGTCACTGGAATTTCCAATCCATTGCGACGACAGATATCGTGGCGCATCCACAAACCTATCTCAAAAAAGAAGTACCAACTGTCTTGGTTTCCTTTGCACGAAGTGGCAACTCCCCAGAAAGTGTCGCAACCGTGCAGCTGGCCCAAGACTTGGTCAATGAACTCTATCAAATCACCATTACCTGTGCGGAAGAAGGGAAGCTGGCTCAGCAGGCTCACGGAGATGAGCGCAATCTCTTGCTCTTACAGCCGAAAGAAACCAACGACGCCGGCTTTGCCATGACCTCCAGCTTTACCTCTATGCTCTTGACAGCCCTCTTGGTCTTTGATCCAAGTGAGGAAGCAATCAAGGCAAAACGAGTAGAAGAATTGATTCACCTGTCAGAACAGGTCTTGGAAAAAGATCGCGAGGTTAAGGAAGTTGTAGACTTAGACTTCGAGCGCGTCATCTATTTGGGGGCAGGACCTTTCTTTGGGCTCGCTCATGAAGCTCAGCTAAAGATTTTGGAATTGACTGCCGGTAAAATCGCGACCATGTACGAGAGTCCTGTCGGCTTCCGTCACGGTCCGAAATCCCTCATCAATGATCAGACTCTCGTCTTGGTATTTGGATCGATTGCCCCTTATACACGCCAGTACGATCTAGATTTGGTTGGAGAAGTAGCCGGAGATCAGATTGCCCGTCAGGTCGTCCTCTTGACGGACCAAGCTGCAGGCATTGAGCATGTACGAGAAATTTTGGTAGCATCTTCAGCCGATTCACTGGATATCTACCGTGCCTTCCCATACATTATCTATGGTCAATTGATTTCTCTCTTGACTTCGCTCAAGGTTCAAAATCGTCCAGACACGCCATCACCAACCGGTACCGTCAATCGGGTTGTACAAGGAGTGGTGATTCACCCTTTTCACTAGAATGAATGATCTTGGAGGAGACAACTTGTGAAACACTATCAAAAATATCTATTTGGTCAACTGGACGGCCAAGACGTAGAAGCTTATCGCCTCGAAAATGACTTAGGTTATCAATTGTCTGTCATGACCTATGGGGCGACGATCTTAGAGTATGTGACACCAGACAAGCATGATCAATTCGCTAATATTGTATTGGGCTTTGACAATTTTGATGCCTATGTCGGCAATAGCCCCAAGTATGGAGCTAGCATTGGCCCAGTCGCGGGCCGGATTGCGGAGGCAAGTTTTGAGCTCAATGGTCAAACCTATCACTTAGAAGCCAATAATGGTGCCAACTGCAACCACAGTGGACCGACTGGCTGGGACAGCGCCTTGTTTAGCGTGGAATCCGTGACAGACCAAGAAATCACCCTGTACACAGAGCGTGCGGATGGTACCGGCGGTTTCCCTGGAAATCTCAAGATCTGGGTGACCTATGGCTTGACGGAAGCAGGGGAGTTGGAAATCAGCTATCGAGTAGAAACGGACCAAGATACTCTAGTTAATCCGACCAACCACAGCTATTTCAACCTATCAGGAAACTTCACTCAGCCGATTAATGACCATGTCTTTCAGATCAACCATCAAGGGCTTTACCCTATCCATCCCGACGGTGTCCCTCTTCACACTGTGGACAAAGAAAGTCCGGTTGTTCAGCATCTCTACCAAGCTATGCTCTTAGAGGATCTCTTTAAGGATTCTGATCCGCAAATCCGCCTGGTAGAAGGCTTGGACCATCCATTTGCTCTTCCAGAAGGGCATGAGAATGCAGGCTTCTTCTATCATCAGCCGTCTGGACGCTTTTTGACCTTCAAGTCAGAAGCTCCCGCCTTGGTGGTGTATTCTGCTAACTTTGTGGATGAAACGGTTTATCTGGAAGGCAAACCAATGGTTCAACACAATGGCTTGGCTCTAGAATTCCAAATCGTACCAGATGCCATTCATAGCGACCAAGCTGAAAAGGTTATCTTGAGAGCGGGTCAAATCTTCACCAGCAAGACCAGCTACCATGCCATTGCTAAGAAATAGATAAGAAAGAGAGGGTGACAAACAAGGATGTGAAATCTTTGCTTGGAACCTCCTCTTTTTTTGAAAAAAATTTAAAAAATGACTATAAGGAAACTTTAAGCTTCCCGTCGTATACTAATACCATCATCAAAGACCTCCTAACTTTGAATGATAAAACTCCTAAAACTTTTTCATAATAATCTCCCTATAAGAGCCACCAAAACCGGTGGCTTTTTTTCTGGGAGTGAGACAGAACAATTTTTTAAAATTGCTTCGCTTCCTTATTTTTTGGCTCAGGTTGAAAAGGTTCCCCAAACCTTTTCAATTGTCTCACCCCCCGCACAGGTCAAACAGTCTGGGAGACTGTTTGAGGTTGCGGATATAGGAAACCTCGTTTCCTCATTAGTAGGTAATCTTTGGAGCTATAAGAGCGAACAAAGATACCAATCAACCACTGCGTTATGTAATTATTACTAAGCCTATTTCATCTAACCAAGCCTGATAGGGACGTAGACGAGTTTAGGTACGTTGACGCAGTTTGAGCGGAGCGAAAACTACGTTCCTTATTCTTTACGAGTATTAGCGAGTTTAGGTACATTCCTTAAAAAGAAACAAGGTAGTTTAAGAGGGGAATCGATTCCCAACACCCAACAATCAATAATTAGTGACATATTGAATAGAATATGATTTTAAATCATCAGAGGCATCATTTTTTGCTATAATAGACTGTATGAGTAGAATTTTAGACAATGAGATCATGGGCGATGAAGAGGCTGTTGAACGGACGCTGCGCCCGCAATATTTACATGAATATATCGGTCAAGATAAGGTCAAGGACCAGTTAAAAATCTTTATCGAGGCAGCCAAGCTTCGGGATGAGGCGCTGGATCATATCCTTCTTTTTGGTCCTCCGGGACTAGGGAAGACTACGATGGCTTTTGTTATTGCCAATGAACTGGGCGTCAATCTAAAGCAGACTTCCGGTCCTGTCATTGAAAAGGCTGGTGATTTGGTAGCTATCCTCAATGATCTAGAGCCAGGCGATGTTCTCTTTATTGATGAAATCCACCGTCTTCCTATGTCAGTCGAAGAAGTACTATACAGTGCCATGGAAGATTTTTACATCGACATCATGATTGGTGCTGGCGAGACCAGCCGGAGTGTCCATCTGGATCTTCCTCCCTTTACCTTGATTGGTGCGACGACTCGAGCTGGGATGCTGTCCAATCCCTTGCGCGCTCGCTTTGGAATTACCGGTCATATGGAATACTACGAGCAAGATGATCTGACAGAGATAGTCGAGCGGACCGCCGAGATTTTTGAGATGGAGATTACTCACGAGGCTGCCGAGGAGCTTTCTCTTCGTAGTCGGGGGACTCCTCGGATTGCCAACCGTTTGCTGAAGCGGGTGCGTGATTTTGCTCAGATTATGGGTGATGGCTTGATTGATGACACCATTACTGACAAGGCCCTCTCTATGCTAGATGTGGACCATGAAGGACTGGACTATGTCGATCAAAAGATCCTGAGGACCATGATTGAGATGTACGGTGGCGGCCCGGTTGGCCTTGGGACTCTATCGGTTAATATTGCCGAAGAGCGAGAGACCGTAGAAGATATGTATGAGCCTTACTTGATTCAGAAAGGCTTTATCATGCGGACCCGGACAGGGCGCGTGGCGACCCGCAAGGCTTATGAACACCTGGGTTATCCCTACAATGGAGACTAGAAGAAGATGCTAACGGAAAAAGCGATAGTAGAGCAAATCCAAGCGGATCAAGAGATGATGACTGTCTTGGCCATTATTCGGGATCTCAACCTGGCAGACGCTTGGCTTGCAGCTGGTGCGGTGCGCAATTTCGTCTGGAACCAGCTCTCTGGAAAACCAGGGTTTGATGCGACGACCGATATGGATCTGGTCTTTTATGACCCTACGATTAGCTATGAGGAGACTTTGCAGATCGAGCAGGGATTAAAGAAGACCTATCCTCAGTACGCTTGGGAAGTCAAAAATCAAGTCTATATGCACCAGCATAGTCCGGGGACGGCTCCTTATCGCAGTGCTTGTGACGCGGTTTCTAAATACCCCGAGCAGTGTACAGCAATTGCAGTTCGCTTAAGGAAAGATGGTCAGCTAGAGCTCTTTCTCCCCTATGGGACAAGGGATATCGAAGATTTCATCGTTCAGCCGACTCCACATTTTTTAGCCAGTCCCGAGCGTTTGGCGGTTTATACAGAGCGTATGCGGAAGAAAGATTGGAAACGAAAATGGCTATCCCTTCAGATCATCCTGCCTGAATAAAAAAAGAAAGTCAGCCCACCTCAACGATGGACAGGCTTTTTTCGTCTTGCCTCAAAAATATAATTTTAGCAGATTATATTTTTCTTACATTCTGTTATAATAGAAAGGAGGTGCTGTCATGAAAAAAATTGTATTTGTGTGTTTAGGAAATATTTGTCGGAGCCCCATGGCAGAGTTTGTCATGAAGGACTTGACCAACCAGTATGAGATTGAAAGTCGTGCCACTTCTAACTGGGAGCACGGGAACCCTATTCACCAAGGGACTCAAAAGATTTTTCGTAGTCATGGCGTGCCCTATGATGCTTCTAAAACATCCCTTCAAATCAGCGACCAAGATTTTCATGCCTTTGATCTGATCTTAGGAATGGATGAGAACAATGTAGCTGACCTCAAACGAATGGCACCTCCTGGAACAGAGCACAAGATTCATCTCTTTGCAGGAGAAAGTGTTCCAGATCCATGGTACACAGGAGATTTCGAAGAGACCTATCGCCGTGTTCTAGCTGGTTGTCAAGAGTGGTTGGATCGATTAGAAGATTAGTTTCGGACTGGCTCCTGAAATGAGTAACCGGCTGAAGATAAAAAGAATGAACAGAGTATGGAAAAAATAAAAGAATTATTTGAGACCTATAAGGTCTATGTTACGAGAGAGAATATTGAACGATTGTCCTTGGGGATTATTGTTCTGTCTGCTTTGTGGGTATTTCTTTCCTCCATTCCTTTCGGAGGTGTGTTGACCCTCGATAAGGGAGCTATTCGCTACGACGGAAGTGTCGTCCGAGGCAAGATGAATGGCCAAGGGACGGTGACCTTTGAGAATGGGGACACCTACAAGGGCAATTTTGTCAATGGAACCTTTAGTGGTTATGGAACCTTTACAGCCAAGGCTGGTTGGAAATATGAAGGTGAATTTGTCAATGGTCAACCAGAAGGACAGGGAACCTTGACGACAGAACAAAATGTCGTCTATAAGGGAACGTTTAAACAAGGAATTTATCAAAATGCGAATTAAATGGTTTTCATTGGTACGGATAACGGGACTTCTTCTCGTTCTTCTCTACCATTTCTTCCAAAAAGTTTTTCCTGGTGGATTTATTGGAGTAGATATCTTCTTTACTTTCTCAGGATTTTTGATCACGGCTCTTCTGATCGATGAGTTTGCCCGTCATCAAAAAATTGATCTCAATGGCTTCCTTAGACGACGCTTCTACCGGATTGTCCCTCCTTTAGTCTTTATGGTCTTGCTGGTCATGCCTTTTACCTTCTTGGTCAGACGAGACTTTATTGCTGGGATTGGGACACAGATTGCGGCCGTCTTTGGCTTTGTGACCAACTTCTATGAGATGTTAAGTGGCGGAAGTTACGAAAGTCAGTTCATCCCCCATCTTTTCATTCATACTTGGAGTTTGGCTCTTGAAGTTCATTACTACGTCCTCTGGGCTCTTTTGGCTTGGTTTTTGGGTAAAAAAGCTAAGTCAGTTGGCCAATATAGAGGCTATATCTTCCTATCTTCGACAGGTCTCTTTTTGGTGACTTTCCTGATCTTCTTTGTCGGAGCGCTGGTCACTAAGAATTTGTCCAATGTCTACTTTTCTAGTATCGCTCACGTCTTTCCTTTCTTTGTGGGGAGTGCTTTAGCGACAGTGACAGGGATTACAACGACAAGCCCAAATCTTACTCAATTAGTGAAGAAGCTATCTCTACAGAAGACGTTAGCGATTTTAGCGGGTGCTTTTCTAGTTTTGTTGGTCTTGACCTTTATTCTTCCATTTGATAGTGTTTGGACCTATTTATTTGGCTTTTTAGTAGCGACTCTTGCTGCATCTGTGATGATTGTGATGACTCGTGTCCTTCATGAAAAGACGCCAGATCAGAAAGAACCTGCAGTAATTACCTTTATTGCGGATACAAGTTATGGGGTCTATCTCTTCCACTGGCCATTTTACATCATCTTTTCTCAATTAATGACCAATGGATGGGCTTCTCTGCTAACAACACTAGTATCTTTTAGTCTTGCTGCCTTAAGTTTTTATATTATTGAACCAACTTTGGCTGGACGTGAACCAAAGATTTTTGGCATCAATATGGATCTCAGAAGTTTCACGAAACCACTCTTTTACAGCGCGATTCCGTTGACTTTGCTCATGTTTGGGATTGCACTCTTTGCACCACGCGTCGGAGCCTTTGATGAAAACCTGATTACCGAAGGGCTTCGTCAATCCGACAGTAAGATGCAAATCACGCGTGCCCAAGTAGACAATGCTTCAGCGACTTCCTACAATGTATCAGATGGAGTGAGCATGATCGGAGATTCTGTAAACCTCCGGGCATCAGATTATTTGAAACAAGTTCTGCCAGATATCCAAATGGATGCCTTGGTGAGTCGTAATCTGGACTCAGGCTTAAAGGTATATGAAACGGATATTGCCAATAGAGTCTTGCTCAAGAACGTGGTGATCGCACTTGGAACTAACTCTTCTAATAATTATCAAGAATTGTTGGATAAGTTTGTTCAAGAACTACCAAAGGGACATCGCTTAATCTTTGTGACCCCATATGATGGACGTGAAGCAAATGATAGCAAGAGCGTCACCGTTCAGACTCGAAAGTATGAGCTAGAGTTAGCTAAAAAATACGATTATGTCTATGTAGCGGACTGGCATCAAGTTGCTGTCGAAAATCCAGCTATCTGGGCTGGAACAGATAGTGTCCACTTTGGTTTAGAATCAGATGGTTCCATCGATGTTGGAGGAAATTTGTATGCCAACGTCGTGAAAGAAGCCGTTGATCAAGCCAATCAGGGACCAGTTAAACCGTAGAAATTTACTAAGCTATTTAAGCAGTTTTCACTTGAAGAAAACTGCTTTTTCTAGTAAAATTAAGAAAACGCTTACAAAAATTGCGTGAAAATATTTGTTTGTGAAATTGAAGTGTGTTCTCAAAAAAATCCTTCAATTTTTTCTTGAAAATACTCCTGTATAGAAGGAGAAGGAGGATTCATGATAAAAAGTTAAAAAAATCTTTGTGAAACTATTTACAAATTTTCTAAAATAGAGTACAATAATATTGTGAAAAAATTAACAAATCGAAATTTCTTACACTATTCTTGAAAGTTTCTGAAAACAGGAAAAGTTCCGGAAAAGGATAAGGGTTTCAAACATTGGAGGAAAGCAACAAATGGCTGATAAAAAAACTCTCTCACCTGAAGAAAAGAAACTCGCTGCTGAAAAACACGTAGACGAGTTGGTGCAAAAAGCGCTTGTTGCGCTTGAAGAAATGCGCAAATTGGATCAGGAACAAGTCGACTACATTGTGGCGAAAGCATCTGTAGCTGCTCTTGACGCACACGGTGAGCTCGCTCTTCATGCTTATGAAGAAACTGGTCGTGGGGTCTTTGAAGACAAAGCGACTAAGAACTTGTTCGCTTGTGAGCACGTAGTAAATAACATGCGTCACACCAAGACAGTTGGTGTCATTCAAGAAGATGACGTCACTGGTTTGACCTTGATTGCTGAGCCAGTCGGAGTCGTTTGCGGGATCACACCTACAACCAACCCAACTTCAACAGCAATCTTTAAAGCATTGATTTCCTTGAAGACACGGAACCCTATCGTCTTTGCTTTCCACCCATCAGCGCAAGAATCATCTGCTCATGCGGCACAAATCGTCCGCGATGCAGCGATTAAAGCAGGAGCTCCTGAAAACTGTGTGCAATGGATCACGCAACCATCTATGGAAGCAACCAGTGCCCTTATGAACCACGAAGGGATTGCGACTATCCTTGCAACAGGTGGGAATGCCATGGTGAAAGCGGCATACTCATGTGGGAAGCCAGCTCTTGGGGTAGGTGCCGGAAACGTTCCTGCTTATGTTGAAAAATCTGCTAACATCCGCCAAGCTGCACACGATATCGTCATGTCTAAATCATTTGACAACGGAATGGTCTGTGCGTCTGAACAAGCGGTGATCATCGATAAAGAGATTTATGATGAGTTTGTTGAAGAATTCAAATCTTACCACACTTACTTTGTTAACAAAAAAGAAAAAGCCCTTCTTGAAGAGTTTTGCTTCGGCGTAAAAGCTAACAGTAAAAACTGTGCGGGTGCAAAATTGAATGCGGACATCGTTGGGAAACCAGCGGCATGGATCGCTGAACAAGCTGGCTTCTCAGTCCCAGAAGGAACCAATATTCTTGCTGCAGAATGTAAAGAAGTTGGCGAAAAAGAGCCTTTGACTCGTGAAAAATTGTCACCAGTTATCGCTGTCTTGAAATCTGAAAGCCGTGAAGACGGAATTAACAAAGCACGCCAAATGGTTGAATTCAACGGTCTTGGTCACTCAGCTGCCATCCATACTGCAGACGAAGAATTGACCAAAGAATTTGGTAAAGCAGTTAAAGCCATTCGTGTGATCTGCAACTCTCCTTCGACTTTCGGTGGTATCGGGGATGTTTACAATGCCTTCTTGCCATCATTAACACTTGGATGTGGTTCTTACGGACGCAACTCTGTTGGGGACAACGTTAGTGCCATCAACCTCTTGAATATCAAAAAAGTCGGACGCCGGAGAAATAACATGCAATGGATGAAACTACCTTCAAAAACATACTTTGAACGTGATTCAATTGAATACCTACAAAAATGTCGTGACGTTGAACGTGTCATGATCGTTACAGACCACGCTATGGTAGAGCTTGGTTTCCTTGATCGCATCATCGAACAGCTTGACCTTCGTCGCAACAAGGTGGTTTACCAAATCTTTGCAGACGTAGAACCAGATCCAGATATCACAACCGTTGAACGTGGTACAGAGATCATGCGCGCCTTCAAACCGGATACCATCATCGCTCTCGGTGGAGGATCTCCAATGGATGCGGCTAAAGTAATGTGGCTCTTCTATGAACAACCAGAAGTGGACTTCCGTGACCTTGTTCAAAAATTCATGGATATCCGTAAACGTGCCTTTAAGTTCCCATTGCTTGGTAAGAAGACTAAATTCATCGCGATTCCAACTACATCTGGTACAGGATCTGAAGTAACACCATTTGCCGTTATCTCTGATAAAGCAAACAACCGTAAATACCCAATCGCTGACTACTCATTGACACCAACTGTTGCCATCGTAGACCCTGCCTTGGTATTGACTGTTCCAGGATCTGTTGCAGCGGATACTGGTATGGACGTATTGACTCACGCGACTGAAGCTTACGTATCACAAATGGCTAGCGACTACACTGATGGTCTTGCTCTTCAAGCCATCAAACTTGTCTTTGAAAACTTGGAAAGCTCAGTGAAGAATGCAGACTTCCACTCACGTGAGAAAATGCATAACGCTTCAACTATTGCTGGTATGGCCTTCGCCAATGCCTTCCTCGGTATTTCTCACTCAATGGCTCACAAGATTGGTGCGCAATTCCACACCATTCACGGACGGACCAATGCGATCTTGCTTCCATACGTTATCCGCTACAACGGTACACGTCCGGCTAAGACAGCGACATGGCCTAAGTACAATTACTACCGTGCAGATGAGAAATATCAAGACATCGCTCGTATGCTTGGCCTTCCATGCTCTACACCAGAAGAAGCAGTTGAAGCTTACGCAAAAGCTGTTTACGAACTTGGTGAGCGCGTAGGAATCCAAATGAACTTTAAAGCACAAGGAATCGATGAAAAAGAATGGAAGAAACATTCTCGCGAATTGGCCTTCCTTGCTTACGAAGATCAATGTTCACCAGCTAACCCACGTCTTCCAATGGTAGACCATATGCAAGAAATCATCGAAGATGCTTACTATGGTTACAAAGAACGTCCAGGACGTCGTAAATAAGGCGCTACTGAACAACTGATGTTTATCAGCTATCCCTCGCTCAAAAGAGCGGGGGATTTTTCTTCATTTTAATGATAGAAATTTATTTTTATGATCTGAAAATTATCTTTTAAAAAAATCTAATAAATATATTGCAAGCGCTTACTTTATTTGTTATAATATTCACAAAGTGAAACTACAATAAAATGGTTTGATAAAACCAACAAAAAAGGAGTCGCTTATGAAAGCAGCAACATATGTATCCGCAGGAAATCTTCAGTTGATTGATCAACCAAAACCAGTCATCAAGAAACCGACTGATGCGATTGTTCGTTTGGTCAAAACGACCATTTGTGGAACAGACCTCCATATTTTGGGAGGAGATGTTCCAGCTTGTAAAGAAGGGACCATCCTGGGTCACGAAGGAATTGGGATTGTCGAGGAAGTCGGCGATGCGGTTACGAACTTTAAGGTAGGAGACAAGGTTATCATCTCTTGCGTAACAGCTTGTAACACTTGCTACTACTGTAAACGTGGCTTGCCATCTCACTGTGAAGATGGCGGTTGGATCCTTGGTCACTTGATCAACGGTACCCAAGCAGAGTATGTCCATATCCCTCACGCAGACGGCAGTCTCTATCATGCACCTGCCTCTGTTGATGACGAAGCACTTGTTATGCTCTCAGATATTCTCCCAACTTCCTATGAAATTGGGGTGCTCCCATCTCACGTGAAACCAGGAGACAACGTTTGTATCGTTGGTGCAGGGCCAATCGGCTTAGCAGCTCTCTTAACCGTACAATTCTTCTCTCCAGCTACTATTATCATGGTAGACTTGTCAGAATCTCGTCTTGAAGCTTCTAAGAAGTTTGGGGCGACTCATACCATTTGTTCAAGTGATATTGATGAAATCAAGGCCTTTATCAATGAAGTGACCGATGGTCGTGGTGTCGACATCTCGATGGAATGTGTGGGCTATCCAGCAACCTTCGATGTCTGCCAAAATATTATCTCTGTCGGTGGTCATATTGCCAACGTCGGAGTGCATGGTAAACCAGTTAGCTTCAATCTTGATGACCTTTGGATCAAGAACATCACGCTCAACACTGGTTTGGTTAATGCCAATACAACCGAAATGCTTCTTAATGTCTTGAAATCTGGTAAGATTGATGCGACGAAGTTGGTGACCCACCACTTCAAACTTTCAGAAGCAGAAAAGGCATACGAAATCTTCAAACATGCTGGCGAAAACAATGCTCTGAAAGTCATTATTGATAACGACCTCAGCTAAGAAGGCTCAATCGTTTGATGCTGAAACAAAAAGGACAGGAACAGTTTCATGTTCCTGTCCTTTTTAACAGATGTAGTAGTTGTTCTTGTCACATCTATTTACTTGCCACTCCTAATAAAACGTACTATAATATGATTAGAAATATAACATAAATAGAAAGGTGTGATCTTATGAAAATGTTCCATTATCATCGTGAGTTCTGGTTGGACTTCTATTTCTGGCTCTTGGTCTTACTTTTAGTGGCTGTAGCTATGATGACACAGGATCCGCTTTCGGTTGTTAGTCTTGCTTATCTTGCTTTTGTAGGGATTTTGATTCTTCTTCAGGTCTTTCAACCGCAGGTGTCCAATCGCCAGCATCCAGTAGGTAGCTACCATTTCAATTGGGACTTTTATCGTGACACCAGACTGTATATTGATCTCTTTTTATTGGCTGGTCTATTAGAAGGTCCGTTTACTTCAACGGATATAGTTTATTGGATCTTGCTTGGGGCATTCGTCGGCTCTATTGGCTTTGTGTTTGTCGTAAAGGAAAAACCGATTCAAAAAACGGCCTAGTGCATTGAAAGTTCTAGAAGACATTTATTTGGGATCACTTTCCTCGATGATAAAGAGGGTGAATAGAAAAAGGTTTTGCTTCGTTCACACGAAAAAATCCTAGCTTTTTTAAAAGCTGGGATTTTTTGTACTGTTTAGTGAGATGATAAAGAAGTGTTACTATTTGCCTCGTTTGCGAGCGTATTCGTCAAAGGCGCCAGCGAAGGTTCCCATGAGTAGGGGAGTTGCGATCAGTCCGACAGTAATCCAGACGGATCCACCGTCCACATGGCTGAGTTCCTGCTCGGACAAGCTTCTAAAACGTGTTTCTTCGAGTTTCATGCTTGCTCCTTTCTAGTGCATGATGCCGTTGACGATGCTACGACCGAAATCACGCCCCGAATTGTATAAAATGTTCCAGGTCTGTACGATAAACTTGGCTGAATCAAAGACGGATCCTCCTCCGTCAATGGTGGCTAGTTCTGCCTCAGTCAGGCAGGTGTAATGGATGCTTGTATCCATAGATGTCCTCCTTAATGTAAAATCGTGTAGAGTAAATCAATTGCCTCGTTCAGAATGGTGAAAGTGACCATGAAGGCAATAGCAAATTTAGGAAAGTACCCTTCTACCTGCTTGGGTGCTTTTTTATCGAGAATGCAGTATCCTGTCAAAAGGATGAGGGTGATAAATACCAGACTCATAAGTCTCCTCCTTTACCATTTTCGTGTCATATTACTATGAAATGCATCGATCAGTTTTGTTGTCCCGATATAAGCAGAAGAAAAACCGTAAGCGAAAACTAACAGAAAAGGGAGTCCTCCACCATTAATATCACTTAATTCTTCATGCGTGAGATCTTTAAATTGTACTTGGTCTATCATTGCTTTTCTCCTTCAAATTAATTATTTAAATGCTCCCCAAATGGCAGTTCCTACAGCTGTTACACCACCAGCAATAGTGCCAGATAGATAGGGATGAGCAAGGATCCAAGCAACCAATGGGATAGCTCCCCCATCGACTTGTGTTAATTCTTCTTCTGTTAAGGGTGTGAATTTTTGTGTGAATTCTGTTGTCATTTAGTTTTCCTCTTTCTTTTTTGTTTGTTGCCATCTAGCATCAACTGCTAGATAGATTGTAGCCGCAATGGCTAAATTCATTTTTGGTTGAAATGCAATCAGATGTGCATCATGTAAAACTGTTAATGCGATAATGATTGTAAAAATCATCGTATGGATAGGCCATCTCATATCTTAATACTCCTAATTTTTGTTGAATAGCAAAGCTAGGGTAATTTTTCAATAGAGCTAGCTTATATTTTGTTGACTTTCTTCATTTTATGTCAGCCGAGCTGATTTGATGAAGCAAGGATAAGGTTAAATAGCCAATGCAGTGTTTAGCTTACGTTTCAAGTTTTTGTTTAAAACAAAATCAATGAAAGCAAGATTAATAGAACAAAAGCTTTGGTATTCTTTTTCATGTTCGGTATTCCCTTTCCTTATTTATTTACGGAAGAAGTAATACAAAAACCATGGGATGATAATGGGAGTATAGTACATCTGTGGTCCTCCTTTCTTTTGTTTGGTCACTTATACTATTCGTATAAAAATCTGGAAATGGAAAAAATTTCTAAAAAAGTTTTAGAATGTTTGCATCTCTGAAACTAGTTTCAGAGGAAAGAGATGATAGTTTAAAATATGAAACTATAATCAAAATAGCTCTACAATATTGTAAGCGCTTTAAAAATACTATATAATAACTTTACAAGTACTCGAGTTGACGTAATAAATAAAGGAGATGGAATGTATGTCCAAGATCACGAAAGAAGAATTAATTCAACAGATCAAAGACGGCATTATCGTTTCTTGTCAGGCGCTTCCTCATGAACCTCTCTACACAGAGGCAGGAGGTGTGATTCCTCTCTTGGTCAAAGCAGCTGAGCAAGGAGGGGCGGTTGGAATCCGAGCGAATAGTGTCCGCGATATCAAAGAAATCAAGGAAGTGACAAAGCTTCCGATTATCGGGATCATCAAGAGAGATTATCCTCCTGAAGAACCATTCATTACTGCTACTATGAAAGAAGTAGATGAATTGGCCGTATTAGATATCGCAGTGATTGCCCTGGATTGTACCAAACGTCCGCGTCATGACGGTCTATCGATTGTCGACTTTATCCAGCAAGTGAAGGAGAAATATCCTGATCAACTCTTGATGGCAGATATCAGCACCTTTGAAGAAGGCTTAACAGCTGTCGAAGCAGGAGTTGATTTTGTCGGAACGACCTTATCTGGGTACACAGATTATAGCCCGAAAGTAGACGGACCTGACATTGACTTGATTCGCCAACTCTGCCAAGCGGGTGTCGATGTGATTGCTGAAGGTAAGATCCACTATCCTGCACAAGCCAAAGAAATTCATGACCTGGGTGTCAGAGGGCTTGTAGTAGGGGGAGCTATCACACGACCTAAAGAAATTACAGAGCGCTTCGTCGCAGCATTAAAATAGAAAAAGAACAGAAAAAGAGGCAAGGAGGAAGCTAGGAAGAGAGAAGTCACCCAGTAAAAAAGAAAATATTTAATGACCACTGTCCTCGGTGAGGATACACTAAGTAAGAGAAATCTTACCGCAAACGTGAGGAGAAATCACATGAAAATGAAAAAAGTACTGTACTCGTTGGTAGCTGGTGCAGCGGTGCTAGCACTTGCAGCTTGTGGATCTGGAGGAGGATCTAAGTCTGAATCTTCAAGCGACAATTCTGGTAAAACAGAAATCACTTGGTGGGCCTTCCCAGTCTTTACCCAAGAAAAAGCTGAAGATGGCGTAGGAACTTACGAAAAATCAATTATCGAAGCTTTCGAAAAAGCTAATCCAGATATCAAAGTTAAACTAGAAACCATCGACTTCAAATCTGGTCCTGAAAAGATCACTACTGCCATCGAAGCCGGAACTGCTCCAGACGTTCTCTTTGACGCACCAGGGCGGATTATTCAATACGGTAAAAATGGTAAATTGGCTGACTTGAATGATCTCTTTACTGAAGATTTTGTAAAAGATGTCAACAACGACAATATCATCCAAGCTAGCAAGGCCGGCGACACTGCTTACATGTACCCAATCAGTTCAGCACCATTCTACATGGCGATGAACAAGAAGATGTTGGAAGATGCAGGAGTTCTAGACCTTGTCAAAGAAGGCTGGACAACAGACGACTTTGAAAAAGTCTTGAAAGCTTTGAAAGACAAAGGTTACACACCAGGATCACTCTTCAGTAATGGTCAAGGTGGAGACCAAGGTACTCGTGCCTTTATCGCTAACCTTTACGGTGGTTCTGTAACAGATGAAAAAGTAACCAAGTATACAACAGATGATCCAAAATTTGTCAAAGGTTTAGAAAAAGCTTCTAAATGGATTGAAGATGGTTTGATGATGAATGGTTCCCAATTCGACGGTGGAGCAGACATCCAAAACTTCGCTAACGGTCAAACTTCTTACACCATCTTGTGGGCACCTTCACAAAACGGTATCCAAGCTAAATTGTTGGAAGCAAGTAAAGTTGAAGTAGTCGAAGTACCATTCCCATCTGATAGCGGTAAACCAAAATTGGAATACCTTGTCAATGGTTTTGCAGTCTTCAACAACAAGGATGAAAAGAAAGTAGCAGCAGCTAAGAAATTTGTTCAATTCATCGCAGACGACAAAGAATGGGGTCCTAAGAACGTTGTTCGTACAGGTGCCTTCCCAGTTCGTAGTTCATTTGGTAAATTGTATGATGACAAACGGATGGAAACCATCAGTACTTGGACTCAATACTACTCACCATACTACAACACAATCGACGGCTTTGCAGAAATGCGTACACTTTGGTTCCCAATGTTGCAATCTGTTTCAAACGGGGATGAAAAAGCAGAACCAGCTTTGAAGACCTTTACTGAAAAAGCAAACGAAACGATCAAGAAAAAATAGATCATCTATGAAACTCAAATGATCCTTTCATAGAAATAAGAAAGCATAGGCCCCCTCGATTTCTTATCTCCATGTGTAGATTGAAAGAGGGGGCCTTCGTGTTTTCACTCTCCTAATTATCATATGTAGGAAGGGGCAGTGCCATCCGTTCCACATAGGAATCAAGGAAAAAATAGAAAAAGAACATCAGGAGGTGCCTTATTGTGAAGGTAAACAAAATCCGAATGAGGGAGACGCTGGTTTCCTACGCATTCTTAGCACCCATTTTAATCTTCTTTATTGTCTTTGTATTAGCACCAATGATTATGGGGTTTGTCACTAGTTTCTTCAACTACTCGATGACCTCCTTCAAATTTGTTGGTCTTGAAAATTACTCCCGCATGTTTGCGGATAAGGTCTTTATCAAGTCCTTGATCAATACTGTCATCATCGTTATCGGATCCGTTCCAATCGTAGTATTGTTCTCCTTGTTTGTGGCTTCTCAGACCTACCATCAAAATGCCATTGCGCGTTCCTTCTACCGTTTCGTCTTCTTCCTTCCTGTAGTTACAGGGAGTGTAGCCGTTACAGTGGTATGGAAATGGATCTACGATCCACTATCTGGTATTTTGAACTTCGTCCTTAAATCTGGTCATGTTATCCAACAAAATATTTCTTGGTTGGGAGATAAGAACTGGGCTTTGATGGCCATTATTGTCATCTTATTGACAACCTCTGTTGGTCAACCGATCATCCTCTACATCGCAGCTATGGGAAATATTGATAACTCTCTCGTAGAAGCAGCGCGTGTGGATGGTGCGACAGAACTTCAAGTTTTCTGGAAGATCAAATGGCCAAGCTTATTGCCAACAACTTTGTACATTGCGATCATTACGACCATTAACTCTTTCCAATGTTTCGCCTTGATCCAATTGTTGACATCTGGCGGTCCTAACTACTCAACGAGTACCCTTATGTACTACCTCTATGAAAAAGCCTTTAAACTCTCTGAATACGGTTATGCCAACACCATGGGTGTCTTCCTTGCGGTGATGATTGCCATTATCAGTTTTGCGCAATTCAAGATCCTTGGAAACGACGTAGAATACTAAAGAAAGGAGTCTCAGATGAAATCAACACAAAAGAAACCAATTACTGCCTTTACAGTGATTTCTACCATCGTTTTGCTCCTTTTGACAGTTTTGTTCATTTTCCCATTCTATTGGATTTTGACAGGGGCCTTTAAGTCTCAACCAGATACCATTATGATCCCACCTCAGTGGTGGCCAAAGACACCAACTATGGAAAACTTCCAACAATTGATGGTTCAAAACCCAGCCCTGCAATGGTTGTGGAACAGTGTCTTTATTTCCCTTGCTACCATGCTTTTGGTATGTATGACGTCTTCTTTGGCGGGCTATGTCCTGGCTAAGAAACGTTTCTATGGGCAACGAATTCTCTTTGCTATCTTTATCGCAGCCATGGCCCTTCCAAAACAAGTTGTCTTGGTTCCATTGGTGCGCATTATCAACTTTATGGGAATCCACGACACCCTTGCAGCGGTTATCTTGCCGCTGGTCGGATGGCCATTCGGGGTCTTCTTGATGAAGCAATTTAGTGAAAACATCCCAACAGAACTCTTAGAATCTGCTAAGATCGATGGTTGTGGAGAGTTACGGACTTTCTGGAGCGTTGCCTTCCCAATTGTCAAGCCGGGATTTGCAGCCCTTGCCATCTTTACCTTCATCAACACCTGGAACGACTACTTTATGCAATTGGTGATGCTGACCTCTCGTCAAAACTTGACTATTTCACTAGGGGTTGCGACCATGCAGGCTGAAATGGCCACCAACTATGGCTTGATCATGGCTGGAGCAGCTTTGGCTGCGGTGCCAATCGTTACGGTCTTCCTCGTTTTCCAAAAATCCTTCACTCAAGGGATTACCATGGGAGCGGTCAAAGGATAAGCCGTCTGCTTGGACAAACGATAGTAGTGTACAGATACTTTTTTCTAGGCTGAGAGGTGTAGGGTTCTTGCAGGCTCTACATCTCATCGGTGCCCTAGAAGGGGCTAGGGAAGAAATCACTTGTTTTCTTTTCTCGTCCTAAGAAGTGTCGAAAGGAAAAGTGTATGATATTTGATGATTTAATAAACATCACCTTTTACAAAGGGATCCATCCCAATCTAGATCAGGCCATTGATTTTCTCTATGAGCATCGGAAGGATTCTTTTGAATTAGGGAGATACGACATTGATGGAGATAAGGTCTTTCTCGTCGTTCAAGAAAACACCCTCAATAAAGAAGAAAGCAATCGCTTTGAGCACCACAAAAGATATGCCGATTTGCATCTTTTGGTAGAAGGACATGAGTTTTCGAGTTATGGATCTCGTGTGACAGGTGAGGCGCTCGCCTTTGATGAAGCATCGGACATCGGTTTTGTCCATTGCCAGGAGTCCTATCCACTTCATCTGGGTTATCATAATTTTGCGATTTTCTTCCCAGGAGAACCTCATCAACCAAATGGTTATGCGGGTCAAGAAGAAGTCGTTCGAAAACATTTAGTGAAAATTTTAATCGATTAAGAGAGTCAGAAAGGAGACGGTATGTCACAAAGAGAAACAGGATTGATCAAAACAGTTTTTAATACTGACAATCTGGTGATGCGAATCAGCGAGAAAATAGCGGACTTAGTCACAGTCAATCTTCTTTTTGTGCTGAGCTGTCTGCCGATTGTCACCATCGGGATCGCAAAGATTAGTTTGTATCAAACGGTTTTTGCCATCAAACACCAGCGTCGCCTACCAGTCATTCGGACCTACATCAGCGCCTTTCGTGAAAATTGGAAGTTGGGCCTTCAGCTCGGAGGGATAGAGTTGCTCATTTCAGGGATCTGTCTCTTTGACTTGTTCCTCTTTTGGAGCCAGACAGCCTTGCCAATGCAGGTGTTAAAAGCTGTTTGTCTAGGGCTCTTCATCTTCCTAGTACTAGTTATGTTAGCAGCCTATCCAATTGCGGCGCGTTACCGATTGACTTGGGTAGAATGCCTTCAAAAAGCTCTGATTGTATCCGGTCTGTATTTCCCATGGTTCTTCGTTATGGGGGCTCTCTTGTTGCTAGTAGCTATGGTTTTTGTGACTTCTGTCTTAAGCTTTCTACTAGGACTCATGGTCTTCTTCTTGATTGGTTTTTCTAGCCTGACCTTCCTACAGGTTGGATTGATGGAAAAGATATTTGCTCGTTTTAAAGAATAAAAAAGAAAAATAGGATTTGGTAAACATTCGTGAAAGGAGAAAAGAATGTCAGATTTAAAAAAATATGAAGGAGTCATCCCGGCTTTTTATGCCTGTTATGATGACCAAGGAGAAATTAGCCCGGAGCGGGTACGTGCGCTGGTAGAATATTTTATCGCGAAAGGTGTGCAGGGCTTGTATGTCAACGGATCTTCCGGCGAATGTATCTACCAGAGCGTAGCCGATCGCAAGCTAGTCTTGGAAGAAGTCATGGCAGTGGCTAAAGGAAAATTGACCATCATCGCTCACGTAGCCTGCAACAATACCAAGGACAGCGTGGAATTGGCACGACATGCAGAAGAGCTAGGAGTAGATGCCATTGCGGCCATTCCGCCAATTTATTTCCGCTTGCCAGAATACAGCGTGGCCCACTACTGGAATGAAATCAGCGCAGCAGCACCAAACACAGACTTTGTCATCTACAATATCCCGCAATTAGCAGGTGTGGCTTTGACACCGAGTCTTTATAAAGAAATGTTGAAAAATCAACGGGTCATTGGGGTGAAAAACTCTTCGATGCCTGTGCAGGATATTCAAACCTTTGCTTCTTTAGGTGGTGAAGACCACATCGTCTTTAATGGTCCGGATGAGCAATTCTTAGGTGGCCGTCTGATGGGAGCAGGAGCTGGTATTGGAGGTACCTATGGTGCTATGCCAGAGCTCTTCTTGAAACTCAATCAGCTGATTGCTGAGAAAGACTTGGAAACTGCGCGTGCCTTGCAATTTGCCATCAATGGTATTATCGGAGTCTTGACGTCTGCTCATGGAAACATGTATGGCGTCATTAAAGAAGTCTTGCGGATCAATGAAGGTCTAGAACTGGGATCTGTTCGGAGTCCATTAAGTCCAGTTACTGAAGGAGACCAGGAAGTGGTTCAAAAAGCAGCTAGCTTAATCCGTGAAGTCAAGGAACGTTTCCTTTAAAAAAGAGTGTAAATCGGAAAGGAGAGGTGTATGGCCTATTACCTAGCGATTGATATCGGTGGGACCAATATCAAATATGGTCTGATTGATGAAGCAGAGAATTTGATTGAGTCGCATGAAATGCCGACAGAAGCTGAAAAAGGGGGACCTGGGATTCTAGGGAAAACCAAAGCTTTAGTAGAATCTTACCTCGAAGAAAATACCATCCTTGGAGTCTGTATTTCGTCAGCTGGGATGGTTGACCCCGATAAGGGGGAAATCTTTTATGCAGGCCCTCAGATTCCCAATTATGCAGGAACACAGTTCAAAAAAGAAATTGAAGAGACCTATCAAATCCCCTGCGAAATTGAAAATGACGTCAACTGTGCTGGTTTAGCAGAAGTCATGTCAGGGAATGGCCAGGGTGCTCAAGTTGCCGTCTGTTTAACGGTCGGTACTGGCATTGGTGGCTGTCTCTTGATCAATGGGGAGATTTTCCATGGCTTTAGCAATTCTGCTTGCGAGGTAGGTTACCTTCATCTTCAAGATGGCGCCTTCCAAGATTTGGCCTCGACGACAGCTTTGGTTGAATATGTTGCCAAGCAGCATGGGGATCCTGTTGAACAATGGAGTGGTCGTCGCATATTCAAGGAAGCGACCCAAGGAAATACCATCTGTATGGCAGGAATCGATCGCATGGTCGACTACCTGGGCAAGGGGCTTGCCAATATCTGTTATGTTGTCAATCCTCAAGTAGTCATTCTTGGTGGTGGGGTCATGGGACAGGAAGCTATATTGAAACCAAAAATTTCAGCTGCCCTCCAAGAATCCCTCGTTCCAAGCCTAGCAGACAAGACGCAATTGGAGTTTGCGCATCATCAAAATACGGCAGGGATGATAGGAGCTTACTACCATTTCAAACAACAACAAGCCAGACGGAATTAAATCAAAAATGCTCACCACTTAGGTGAGCATTTTTTGAATGTAGACAAACTATTGTTTTACATAAAACGGCTAGATAATTTTCAAAAAATGACTTATATTTATAGTCATTTAAGAAGATTAAAAACTTTCCGCTGTGAGAAAAGTTCCTGAAACACTTGTGTTTCAGGAATTCGGGAGTTTTGGAACCTTAGGTCCAAAACTAAGTCATGG